>NZ_JBSSDL010000006.1:0-248919 GCF_054060695.1 Frigoribacterium sp. 2355
CGCCTCCCCGTTCCCCCCAGCGGTCCCGCACCGCGCCGCCCCCCCCCCCCCCCGGGGGGCCCCCCCCCCCCCCCCCCCCCCCCCCCGCGCCCCCCCCCCCCCCCCCCCGCCCCCCCCCCCCCCCGGTTCGGGGGTGTGGCAGCGGGTCGGGTCAGCGACCGCCGCGCTGGCCACCGCCGGTGCGGGCCTTGCCGCCGACGAGGCCGCCGACCCTGAGAGAGCCGGGACGGCCGCCCTCGGACGAGGCGCGGCGTCCGCCGCTGCGCTGGCCGCCGTCACGCTGGCCGCCCTCGCGCGAGCCGCCGAGCGACGCGGCGAACTCGGCCTGGTCGTTGCGGACGGCGTTGGTGCGGCTCTGGCCACCGTCGCTCTGGGTGCCGCTGCTCTGGGCGCGGCGACCGGTCTGGCGGGTGCCCCGGGTCTCGTCGCGAGCACCGTCGCGCGTGCCACGGGCGTCGTCGCGGACGGGCGTGGACGAACCGCGGCCCGACTCGGTCGAGTAGAAGGTCGAGGCGCCACCGCGGGGAGCGGCGTCGCGGCGGGCGCCGTCGCGGCCACCCTGGCGGCCGCCGTCACGCGAGCCACCCGAACGACCGGCACCGGCACCGGCGCGACCGGCGTCGGAACCGCGACCCGCGCCTCCTTGGCTGGGGCGACCCGAACGGTCTTGGCGGGCGATGGGGTTGCCCTGCGAGTCCTGACGGGCGGCGCGCTTGCGCTGGGCGTTCGCGCCCTGCGAGCGTCCGCCGCCACCCTGCTGCTGCTGGACGGCAGCCTTGGGCGAGGGCTTGACGTAGGCGGCGACCTGGCCGACGAGGGCGTCGACCTCGGGCGAGTTCGGCGTCACGGCCGTGATGGTCGGGCGGATGTCCGCCTTCTTCATCAGCTGGGCGACGTCGCGCTTCTGGCTGGGGATGACGAGGGTGACGACGTCGCCCTCGGCTCCGGCGCGGGCGGTGCGGCCCGAGCGGTGCAGGTACGCCTTGTGCTCGGTCGGCGGGTCGACGTGGATGACCAGCTCGATGTCGTCGACGTGCACGCCACGGGCGGCGACGTCGGTGGCGACGAGCACGCGGGCCGAACCGTCCTGGAAGGCGGCGAGGTTGCGGTCGCGCTGCGGCTGCGACAGGTTGCCGTGCAGGTCGACCGAGGGGATGCCCGACTCGGTGAGCTTCTTGGCGAGCTTCTTCGCGTGGTGCTTGGTGCGCATGAAGAGGATGCGACGGCCCTGGCCGCTCGCGAGCTTCTGGATGAGCGCGTTCTTGCTGTCGACGTCGGGCGTCTCGAAGACGTGGTGGGTCATCTTGGCGACGGGCGAGTTGGCCTCGTCGACCGAGTGCAGCACCTCGTTGTGGAGGAACTGCTTGACCAGCTTGTCCACGCCGTTGTCGAGGGTGGCGCTGAAGAGGAGGCGCTGGCCGTCGTTCGGGGTGGCCTTGAGGATGCGCGTGACGCCGGGCAGGAAGCCCAGGTCGGCCATGTGGTCGGCCTCGTCGAGCACGGTGATCTCGATGGCGTCGAGCTTGACGAAGCCCTGCTTCATGAGGTCTTCGAGGCGGCCGGGGCAGGCGATGATGATGTCGACGCCGGCCTTGAGGGCCTGCACCTGACGGTTCTGCGAGACGCCGCCGAAGATCGTGGTGGTGCGCATGCCGTAGGCCTCGGCGAGCGGGGCGAGGACGGCGTCGATCTGCGTGGCGAGCTCGCGGGTGGGGGCGAGGACGAGGCCGAGGGGGCGACCGGCACGGCGGTTGCCGCCGGCCAGCTTGCCGCCGAGGCGTGCGGCCATGGGGATCGAGAAGGCGAGGGTCTTGCCCGATCCGGTCTTGCCGCGGCCGAGGACGTCGCGGCCGCCGAGCGTGTCGGGCAGGGTGTCGACCTGGATCGGGAACGCGGTGGTCTTGCCTTCCGCGGCGAGGGACTTCACGATCGGGGCGGGCACGCCCAGCGAGCTGAAGGTGACGGCGTCGGCCGTCTCGTCGACGCTCGTGGCGCCGGTGGTGTTCTCGGTGTCGAGGGTGTTCGTTGACATGTGGTGCACCTTTCGGGGCATCGGTGTCGAGCCGGGCCGAGGCTGCCTGGCCGCCTGCTGGTGAGGGGGCACGTCGGGGACGTGCTCGCACGAGGGCGGGGCAGTGCCGGGAGGACGGCTGTCGTAGCCGGGCTCGAGGTGTGGCGACGGTGCAGGTGTGCACGATCGTTTCGCCGCAGAGTGAGCTTCGCGCGCCTGCTGGTCTGCCTGGGTGTGTGCCAGGACGGAGAGGCGGTGAGGGGCGTGCTACGACGCAGGGAGCCGATCGGGCCGGCTCGCAAGTGACCCCAGCCTAGCGGCTGGCGCCGGAAAACGCGACGGGTGTGGTGTGCACGGCCGTGCGGGGCGCCGCGTGGCGGCGCCGGGGACGAGCCGAGGAGGCGCGGGTCGTCCCCTCAGGACGCCTCGCCCCCACCGCGCCTCCTGACCTCCGACGACCGTCCGCTACGAGAACAGGCGCCGGATGGCCTTGCCCAGCGCCGTGCGTCGGCGGTGCCAGCCGTGGGCTTCGAGGGTGCGCTTGACCGGGCCGACGACCTTCGCCGAGTTGAACGTGTACGAGCCGCTGACCGAGCCGCGCTGCCGCTCGACGCCGATCTCGGACCTCTTGTACTCGGAGGTCTCCGGGATCAGGGTGATGCGCAGCCGGTACGACTGCTCCCGGCTGCCGAACGGCCCCGACGCCTTGTCGTAGACCCAGGTGAAGACGATGCGTCCGCCCTCGATGCTCGTGGTGAAGGGATGCTCGGGTCGCGAGCCGAGGTCGAGCAGCGCCTGCGTCACGACCTCTGGGCTCGACGGGGCGGTGGGCGGCGTCGTCGGGGTCATGATCCGACGCTAGTCGACGTGCCCGCGAGGATCGACCTGTCGTTCTACCGGCCGGACGACATGGTTGGCTACACGTCGGGGGCGCGAGGGCCGCGGCTCCGGGCGCACGCACCGCGGTCTCCTCCTCGTCCGGAAGGTCTGCAGCCATGCGCACATCGACAGTCGTCTCGAGCCTGATCACCGCCTCCGTCCTGGCGACGGCCCTGGTCGGATGCACCGCTTCGGCCTCGATCGACCGGACCGTGTCGTCCAGCGCCTTCGCCACCACGGTCGCCGACGCCCTCGAGAAGGAGGTCGGCATGCGCCCCGACGTCGACTGCGGCGACGACGCGGTCTCCGTCGTCGACCAGGCGGAGGTGCACTGCGACGTCAGCACCTCGGGCTCCGACGTCGTCTACGACTCGGTCTCGGTGATCAGCACGGACGGCGGTGACGACTACGGCGTCGCGGTGGAGGTCGACTCCGAGCCGAAGGGCTAGGCGCGCATCCCCCCGCGGGGTTCGAGCGGTGCGCGCGTCCGCTCGCGGGGCTGGAGCAGTGCGCGCGTCCGCCTGCGGGCCCCGATCAGTGCGCGCGCCCGTACCGTTCGCCGACGGGGATCTCGACCGCGACCGTGTTGCCGGGCTGGGCGAGCGGGCAGGCCCAGGCGGGGTCGTAGGCGCAGCTGGGGTTGTACGCGAAGTTGAAGTCGAGCACGATCGTGCCGGGTTCGCCGCCGGCGCCGAGGTCGGCGCCCTTGACCGAGTCGATCAGGTAGCGCCCTCCGCCGTAGGTGCCGCCGGGCTTGCCCGCCAGCGCGTCCTTGACGGGGATGAACAGGCCGCCGGCGTACTGCGCCAGCTTCCACACGTCGAGGCTGCCGACGCCGGGCACGTCGGCCACGCCGACGAGGTCGAAGAGCACGTCGCCGTCGGTGCCGGTCTCGAGCACCATGCGTCGCGTTTCGGCCGGCTCGACCGACACCTCGAAGCGCCAGGCCGGGTCGTACGGCTTCGTCGGCAGGCCGGTGAAGTCGGGGCGGTCCTCGGGCAGCAGCGGGGTCGAGGGGTGCGTCGAGAACAGCTCGTCGCGGGTGCGTCGCCACAGGTCGTGCGCCGCCGCCAGGTCGGTCGCCTCGCGCACGTCGCGGTAGAGCCCGTGGATCGTCCGCCGCCACGAGGCGATGTCGAGCGCTCCCTGGGCGGGCGTCGGGGCGGAGCGGTCGGCGGCGTCGGCCGTGGCCTCGGCAGAGGCGTCGACGCCGGTGTCGGCGGAGGTCTCACCGGTGGACGAGGAGGCGCGGGTCGGGTCGGTCACCTCTGCCACCGTACGCAGGCGGTCGCCCCGCCGCCCGTGGCTCCCTCACAGGCAGGTCGCCCGTCCACAGCTCACCGTCCCGGCCGCGGCGGACGGTGCTCCCTGGCTACGCTCGCCCCATGACGACCGACACCACGACTCCCGACCCCACCGTCACCCCGGCCGACCTGGCGCGGTTGCACCGCGCCATCGAGGTCGCGCAGCAGGCTCGCGACCACGGCAACCATCCCTTCGGTTCCCTGGTGCTCACGGCCGACGGAGACGTGGTCGAGGCCGAGAACACGGTCGTCACCGAGGGCGACCCGACGGGCCACGCCGAGACGAACCTCGTCCGGCTCGTCGCGCAGCGCTTCGACAAGCCGACGCTCAAGGCCGCGACCCTCTACGCGAGCACCGAACCGTGCGCGATGTGTGCCGGAGCGATCCACTGGGCCGGCATCGGCCGGGTCGTCTACGCGCTCGCCGAACAGCAGCTGCTCGGCATGGTCACCGAGCAGGAGGGCGAATCGACGCTCGACCTGCCCTGCCGCGAGGTCTTCGCGCGTGGGGGAGGCGCGGTGTCGGTGTCGGGGCCGGCCCTCCTCGACGAGGCCTCGGCCGTGCACGCCGGCTTCTGGGGCTGACGCGGAGCGGTCGACCTGCCACGGCCGACCCGCGACGGCCAGCCCGGCACGGCCGACCCACGACGGCCAGCCCGGCACGGTCGACCTGCGACGGCCGACCCGCCACGGCTGAGTACCGCTGCGGACCGCGGCCCGGGTCAGACGTGCTTCGGGTGGGTCGACGCCCCGCGCCAGGTCGGGGCGAGGGCCTTCATCCGCAGGGCGCGCCACTGCCAGGTCGCCCAGAGCCCGGGCCAGAGCACGAGGCCCAGCGCCCCGGCGTGGAACTCGAGCCGGTCGCGCAACAGCGTGTGGCCCGGACCGTCCGGCACGACGGCCATCCGGTGGTTGATGCGCATGCGGGCGAACTGGCCGCTCGTGCCCCGTCCGGTGTCTCGCTGGATCCATGCACCGTCGCGCTCGTGCCAGTCGAGGTCGACGTGCGTGCTGCCGAGCGGCAGGACGCCGAGGATGCTCGCCGACACCGGGTGCGCCTCCTCGGTCCAGCGGTCGGGGAAGCCCGACGGCGACTCGGACCGGTAGACCACCAGCGGCTTCGTCACGGCGACCATGACCCGAGGGTCGCGCAGGGCGTCGGTCGCGACATCGACGGGGCAGGCGAGGCGGAGCTTGAGCTGCACGTGCATGCTCCGATCCAACTCCCGCCGCCTGATCGCACGTCACGTCGCGTCACGCACGGACGAGGTCCGAGCGCGGTTGCCTACGCTGGTCGGATGAGTCCGCACGGCCAGCAGAAGTACCAGGTGAGGTTCGACCACGGCGTGGCCGGAGCCGCCCGCATCGCCCCGGGCGCGCACGTCGTCGTCGTGGTCGACGTGCTCGACGGGCACGGCACGCTGACGCGGGACGAGACAGTGCGCGTCGTCGCCGGTCTGCCCGAGGTCGCGAGCGGGGCCGACGTCCTGGTCGTCACCGGCGCCGGGGCGGCGCCCGAGGTGGCCCGGCACGTGGTCGAGCGCCAGGCCCGACGGGGCGACCGTGCCCTCGTGGCGATCGTCGCCGCGGGGGCGGTCGACGCGGACGGGTTCCGGCCCGCCGTCGAGGACCAGCTCGCCGCCGGGGCGGTGGTCGACGCGCTCGCCGCGGTCGGTATCGACTTCTCGTCACCCGAGGCCGCCGTCGCCTGCGCCGCCTCCGGGGCGCTGGCCCGGGCCTCGTCGCACCTGCTGACGGCCTCGGCCTCGGCGGCCGAGCTGGTCGCCACCGACCGGGGCGACGTGGTCGACGCGGCCCGCGCCTCCTCGTCCTCCGCCGCCCTCGCCGTCGTGGCCCCGTCGGGCTCCCGAGGGGAATTCACCCCCTCGGCGTAGCGTTGCGGCCACAGCGACCCGAACGTCGCCCCGACCGCAGGAGGAACCATGAAGGCAGTGCTCACCGACGGAACCGTCGTCGCCGAGGCCCCGAGGGACGAGCTGATCTCGATCGAGGGCAACTGGTACTTCCCGCCCGCGAGCGTCAACTCCGACCTGCTGACCGAGAGCCCCACCCAGTACCACTGCCCGTGGAAGGGCGACACGCAGTACTTCAGCGTCACGTCGGGCGACGACCTGCTGCAGGACCGTGCCTGGAGCTACCCGACCCCGATCCCGACCTCGTTCGACCGCGTCGGCAAGGACTACTCGGGCTACGTCGCCTTCTGGAAGGACGTCTCGGTAGTCGACTGACCGGCCGTCGCCCGTCGCCCGTCGACCCCGCACCTGTTACGCCGCCACGAAGTAAACAGCCCGCCACGCGATTACTTGGCGGGTTGTTTACTTCGTGGCGGGGAGAGCGTGGCGGGGAGAGCGTGCGGGGTGCCGGGTGGCACGCCGGGCTGGGTGCCTGCGCGGAGGCTGAGCGGGTCAGCGGGCTCGGGCGGTGGCCGAGCGGGCCGGACAGGGTGGCCGAGCGGAGCGGCCGAACACCGTGCGCGACTCCGACCTCGGCCGTGGGAGGCTCAGGCGCGAGCGGCGCGGGCCCGGTGCGCCCGCACCTTGGCCCGGTTGCCGCACCGCTGCATCGAGCACCAGCGGCGGCTGCCCGCGCGCGACTCGTCGAAGAAGACGAGTCCGCACGCCTCGTTCGTGCACCGACGGAGGCGCGAGTCCGGTCCGCCGACGAAGCCGACGGCCGTGAAGAGGGTCACCGCGTCGCGCGCGACCGACGCCATCGCCTGCCCGAGCCGCAGGCGCCCGGCCCCGGCCTGGCGTCGGCCGCCCTCGAGCGACGGCGGGACGTCGGGCAGGGCCGCGAACAGGTTGAGGGTGTCGACGTCGTCGGGGTCGGTCGAGGTGCCGTCGGCCGCGGCGACCGCGAGCCGGGCGACCGCGTCGCGCAGGCCCCGGGCGTCGGCGAGCTCTCGGTCGCCCGCCGAGCCCGCGATGCCGTCGAAGCGTTCGCCGATCCAGTCGTCGAGGTCGGCGGGCAGCAGGAGGCCGTCCCAGGGGGTCGACCCGTCGGCGGGCAGGTCGAGGCCCGACTCCGGGCCGAACCGCGACCCGGCACGGAACCCGCCGAGGTACGCGAAGTCGAGGCTGAGCGCGCCCGAGTCGAAGAACCACCGGGTGTCGGTGTCGGATCTGAGCCACTGTCCGGTCTGCACCTGACCACCCTAACCGGTTACGCGCCGCCTGACGGCCTTCGTCCGGCGCGGACCGGGCCCGGGAGGCGCGGCGTCAGACCGCGCGCTTCGTCCAGGTGATGAGGTGGGCCGGGTCGTACCGCCGCGAGCACTTCCCGCAGGCGAGGGGTCGCGCCGGTTGGCGGTAGCGGTAGTGCTCGTGCCCCGCCGGACAGGCCCCGACCCACGGGGCGAGCTCGCTGGCGATGGCTCCGTCGTGCAGGCGCGAGCCGACGTAGCCCAGGTCGGTGGCGACGGCCTTCCACCGGGGACCGTGGCCGGCGCGGGAGCCGGCGAGGGCGTGGGCGACCTCGTGGAGCAGCACCTGGTGGATCTCGTCGTCGTCGTAGCGGCCGGCGAGGTGCCGCGAGACCGTGATGCGCTTGGTCGTGTAGTTGCACAGGCCCGCGCGCGTCTTGGCGTTGTCGAAGCCGAAGGTCCACACGGCGGGGTCGAGGTGCAGGTCGATGAGCGCGGCGGCCCAGCGCCGCACCCGGTCGAGGTCGGCCACGTCGAGGTCAGGAGGCGCGGGTCAGCGCCGCGGGAATGGCCAGGTGGTGGGCTCGTCGTCGCGCGGGAGGCCGTCGACCACGCCGGTCACGCCGGTGCCGCCCGTGCGGGGGCGGTCCCCGGTGCGGCCCTCGTCGGCACCGCGACGCTCGGCGTCGCCCCGCCGCTCGGCGTCGAACTCGTCGGAGTCGCGGTCGCGGTGACCCGCGGCACGCTCGGCGAGGTGGCTGATCTTGCCCCAGAGCCCACCGTCGCGTGGTGCGGCCGGAGCCGTCGCGGCGACCTTCTCGGCGCGGGCGGCGGCGGCCTCGGCCACCGGCGATGCGGCGGCCTCGTCGGGCATGGACTCGGGGTCGAAGCTGATCGCGGCGGTGCGCGCGGCGTCCATGGGCTGGCGGGCGGGGATGACGTCGGCCCCTGCGTCCTCGCCGGAGGCCGCGGACGCGGTGCCCGCGGGCACCTCCGGAGCAGAAGCCGGGGCGGGAGCCGGCGCGGACGCGGGCGCACCACCGTAGAGCGCGGCGATGCCGTCGAAGCGCGGCACCTGGGTCCGGCCCTGGGGTCGGGCCGGGGCCGGGGCAGGGGCCGACGTCGGCGACGCGGTCAGGGGCTGGAGCGGCACCGGGTTCGTGTCACCCACGGCCGGGGCCTCGAGTCGTGGCTGCGGGCCGGTGTCGCTGAGGTAGGCGCGCATGACGCCCTCGATCGCGACACGGAGGCCGTTCGTCCGGTCGCGCGGGGCACCGGACGCCTCGTACGCCTCGAGCGCCTTGGCCAGGGTCTCGCGCGCCTCTTCGTTGCGGCCCAGGTCGTAGAGCGTGTAGCCCTCGAGCTCGGCGGCGGCGGCCTCGAGCTCGCGCCATTCTTCGGTGGCGGCCGTGATGCGGCTGGTGTGCAGGTCGTTCAGTGCACGGTCGAGCTTGCCCTGCTCGCGGAAGATGTGGGCCCGTCGGATGCGGGCCGCCGTCGAGTCGGCCCGGTCGCCGGTGAAGTGCGCCAGGCGGAACGCCTCTTCGGCGATGGCCAGGGCCTCGTCGAGGCGGCCGAGCAGGCGCAGCAGATCGGCGCGCTCGCCGAGGGCGGCGGTGCTGCGGCTCTGGCCCAGGGCGGCGAGGCGGGCCTCGGCGACGGGCACGTCGACGGCCGTGCGCAGGCTGACGGGGTCGAAGCCGCCGGCACCACCGGTCCCGCGCACGACGGGCGCGGCGAAGCCCGGCGGCACGGTCTGGGGGCGGGCGCTGCCGGGTGCTGTCGTGTCGGGTCGGTCGTGCTGGCTCATCGAGTACGAGGGTAACCGCCCGGCCCCCGAACAGGCCGCGCGGCGCGCAGCGTGTGAGCGAGTGTCGGGGCCGGTGTGCGGAACCCGACCCGCGCCTCCTCGGGTCGAGTGCGGAACCCGGCCCGCGCCTCCTCCGGTGGCGCCCGCCGGGTCAGGGGGCCGGGGTGAGGGGGACGCTGACGATGCGGTCGTCGCCGGCGCTCGGCGTGCCGCGCCCGTCCGTGTTGTTCGTCACGAGCCAGAGGGTGCCGTCGGGACCGGGCAGGACGTCGCGGATGCGGCCGAGCGACCGGTCGCCGGCGAAGAGTTCGGTCGGCACGGCCTCGGAGCCGGGCGCCACCTGGATCTCGAACAGCTTCTCGCCGCCGAGCCCGGCCAGGTAGAGCGTCGTGCCGACCGCCGTGAGGCCGCTCGGGCTGGCGTCGTCGGTCGACCACTGCAGCACCGGGTCCGCGAAGCCCGCGACGTCGCCGCGGCCCTCGACGTCCGGCCAGCCGTAGTTCGCCCCGGGCTCGAGGGCGTTGAGCTCGTCGTAGGTGTTCTGCCCGAACTCGGCCGCCCAGGCGGCGCCGGTGGCGTCCCAGGCGATGCCCTGCGGGTTGCGGTGGCCGAGCGAGTAGACGAGCGACCCGGGTTCGGGGTTGTCGTCGGGCACGCCGCCGATCGCGGTCGCGCGCAGCACCTTTCCGCCGAGCGAGCCGGGGTCCTGGGCGTTCGGCCGCTGGTTCGCGTCGCCGGTCGTCACGTACAGGGCCCCGTCCGGGCCGAACGCGATGCGGCCGCCGTCGTGGTTGCTCGCCCTGGGGATGCCCGTGATCACCGTCTCCTGCTCGCCCAGGCCGTACGAGCCGACCTCGCCGGTAATCGGCGCGCGCACCACGCGGTTGTCGTCGGCGGTCGTGGCGTAGGCGTAGAGGTACGACGGCGAACCCGCGAGCACGGCCAGGCCGAGCAGCCCGCCCTCGCCCCGGTGCACGACCCCGCCGATCGTGCCGGCCTCGCGCGTGCTGCCGTCGGCGAGCAGTTCGAGCACGGTGCCGGTGTCGCGCAGGCTGACGAACGACGACCCGGTGTCGAGTCGCACGACCGACCAGGGGGCGGTCAGGTCCGTGGCGACGTCGGTCGTCACGGCGTCGGCCGCGACGGTGACGGCGGTCGCGTCGGTGGTCGGCGCGACCGGACCGGGTCCGGCCGCGGCCGTCGGGTCGGTCGGGGTCTCGGACGCCGGACGCGTGGCGGCCGGACCGCCCGAACCCGGGGCGTCGTCCCCGGTGGAGCAGCCGACGAGCAGGACGGCGGTGACCGCCGCCATCGTGCCGACGGCGAACCGGTGCCGTGTGGTGCGGGGTGTCGTGATCATGATCGCGCCTCCTGCGTCCCAGGCAAGCCGATGGGCGCGACGGCCGCATCGGTCGTCACCACACCGTGACCGCCTTCGCAGCCCGTGCCCAGCCGAGGGGCGAACCCGTGCCCAGCCGAGGGGCGAACCCGTGCCCAGCCGAGGGGCGAACCCGTACCCAGCCGACGGGCGACCCGGTGCCCGACCGCCGGCGGGTGGCTACGCGCGGGGGCTCAGCTCGGCGCGCAGCGGCCAGTCCTGGCCCTCGAGGATCAACTGGGCGCCCGCTCCGGTGCGCACGTTGACCACGATCGGCGCGAGCAGGTTGACCGTCATGCCGGTCGACGCGGGTGTCGCGACGACGAGCAGCAGGGCGTCGGCGGCGTCCTGCAGGTCGAGGGTGGCGGACTGGTCGTCCGACACGACGGGCGAGTAGTCGGGCAGGTGCACCGACGCGTCGAGCACGAACAGTCGCACCTCGGACCCGCTCGCCCGCAGGGCGAAGAGCCCGTGGGCGCCGTCGATGCGCTCGAGCGAGAAGTCGGTGAGCGGCTCGAGACCGAACGGAGGCGCGACGAACGTCACGACGGAGCCCGCGACCTCGCGGGCGGCGTTCGCGCTCATCGGAGGAAGTCCATCAGCGTGGGCTGCAGCACCTTGGCGGTGACCGCGAGGGCCGCCTGGTACGAGGTGTTCTGCATCTGCAGGTCGAGCACGGCCTCGCCGAGATCGAGGTCCATGATGCCGGCGCGCTGCGCCTCCAGCGTGGTCTTGGTGTCCAAGAGGGTGTCCTCGGCTCTCAGGATCTGGGACTGTCGTGCCCCGATGTCGGACTGTACGCCGCGCACGGCCGTCAACCGGGCGTCGACCTCGGTGAGCCGCGTGCCGACGTTGACGCCGGCCCGCAGGTCGGTGGCGATGCGGTCGAGCATGCTGAAGACCGAGTCGGCGCCGGTGCCGAAGGCGGCGGCTCCGTCGGCGTCGACGCGCACGTCGGTCTCGACGCCGATCTGGCGGGTGACCGACGAGCCCGGGGTGCCGGTGTAGCTGAAGTCGGGGCGGAAGGCGACGCCCGCGTCCGACGTGCCGGCGAAGACGCTGCGGCCGTTGTACGAGGTGTTCGCCACGGCGAGCAGGTCGGCCTTGAGACCGTCGATCTCGGTCGCGATGGCGTCGAGGGCGGGTTGCGACAACGCGCCGGTGTTGGCGCCCTGCACCGTGAGGTCGCGCACCTTCTTGAGCACGTCGTCGGTGGACGACAGCGCCGAGTCGGCCAGCGAGAGCCACCCGTTGCCGTCGCCGACGTTGCGGGAGAACTGCACGTTGGCCGCCTGCTCGGCCTTGACCCGCAGGGCGTCCGCCGTGCCGGCCGGATCGTCCGACGGCTTCGAGATGCGGTCGAGGCTCGCGGCCCGCTGCTGGGCCTGGTCGACCCGGTACGAGCTGGTCTGCAGGTTGCGCTGCGCGGTGAGCATCGCCATCTGGTTCGTGGTGCGGGTGATCATCGGTTACCTCCCGACCCGTCCCATGCCGTTGATCAACGTGTCGAGCATCTCGTCGATCGCGGTCATGACGCGGGCCGCGCCCTGGTAGGCGTGCTGATAGGTGAGCAGGTTGACGTTCTCCTCGTCGAGGCTGACCCCGGCGGTCGAGAGCTGGCGCCCCTTGGCGGACGTCGCCGCGAGGTCGGTGAGGGTCGAGCGGTCGGCCTCGGTGCGGGCCGTGGCCCCGATCGTGCTGACGATCGAGCCCCAGGCGCGGTCGGGCGATCCGGTCGAGAGTCCGATCCGGCCGACGGCGCGGGCGATCGACCCGTCGAGGGCGCCTCCCGTGCCGTTGCCCGACGCGATGGTCGAGGCGCCGGTCGGCAGCACGGTGAGGCCGCGCGCCGCGGGCACGCCGGCGGTGAGGGCGAAGAAGTCGTGGCCCGTGGTGCCGTCGGCGGTCGTGCCGGTCGCGTGCACGGTGTTCACCTGGCTGGCGAGCTGGGTCGCGAGGGCGTCGTAGCTCGCGGCGGCCTCGGCCAGCACCCCGCCGGTGCCGCCGGGCGCGGCCGGGGCGAGCACCGACAGCGAACCGGCGATGCTGCCGCCGTCGAGCGAGATCGGGTCGCCGGAGCGGTGGGTCCACTCGAGCGAGACCCCCGAGGAGGCGGTGGCCAGCGTGTAGTCGCCGGTCACCTTCACCTGGCGGGCCGAGTCGCCCGACACCAGGGCGTTGCCGCCGACCAGGACGTCGACCGTGCCGTCCGCGTTGTCGCGCACCGTGCCTCCGGCGAGCGTCGCGATCTTCTCCGTCAGTGCCGAGCGGGCGTCCACCAGTTCGTTGGTGCTGACGCCCTGCTGGGTCGCGGTGCGGATGCGCACGTTGAGGTCGGCCACCTGGGTCGCGGCCGAGTTGAGCTGCGAGGCGAGGCCGTCGAGCTGCTGACGCTGCGAGGTCCACTGGTCGTCGACGGTCTTGTAGCCGGTCGAGAGGGTCTGGGCGATCGTGTTCGCCTGGCCGAGCAGGACGGCCGCGGGGGCCGCGGCCGAGGGGTCGTTCGACACGTCCTGCCAGGCGGACCAGAACTTCGTCAGCTGCGCGGCGATGCCGGTCGTGCTGGGCTCGTTCAGGGACGACTCCAGGGCGGCCGTGACCGACGCCCGCACGCCCTGGTAGCCGGCTGCCCCGGCGGCGCCGCGGACCTGGGCGTCGGCGAACCGGTCGCCGATGCGGGCGATGCCGTCGACCGACACGCCCTGTCCGGGCTGGACGCCGTTCGAGAACACGCCCACGCGGGCGGCCGCCTCGATCGAGGACTGCGTGACCCGTTGCCGCGTGTAGCCCTCGGTGTTGACGTTGGCGATGTTCTGGCCGACCACGTCGAGCCCGGTACGGGCCGCGGTCAGCCCGCGGTAGGCGGTGGCCAGGCTGCCGAAGGTGCTCACCACGTCAGAGCCGCCCGTCGAAGAGGTGACCGCCGGAGGCGCTGGCCGAGCTCGCGTGACCGGTCTGGCCCGTCGCGTCGTACGTCGCGGTCGCGGGGCCCGTGGACGCGGTGGCCAGGGTCTCCTGCGTGGCGCGGGCGGCGGCCCGCAGGAAGCGTTCGTTCTCGTCGCGCAGCTGGGCGATGCGCCCGGTCAGCTCGGTCATGGCGCGGAGGTGGGCGGTGAAGATCTCGCCCCACGGGCCGGACGGTGCCGCGGAGATGATCTCGCGCAGGGGGGCCTCCTCGTCGGTGCCCCACTCGCGGGCGACGGCCGACACCTCGACGCTCCGCTCGAGCCCCGCGGAACGGAGGCGACCGAGCACCTGCTCGACCTCGCGCGTGGCGTGGTCGACCCAGCGGCTGCGGCCCGCGGTGAGCAGCAGTTGCTCCTCCTCGAGCTTGAAGGTCAGCAGCTCGAGCAGCTCGCGCTCTCGCCAGAGCAGCGCGGAGAGTTCGTTCGCGCCCATGGGGGCCTCCTCGGTCGGTCGCATCGGGGTGTCGGGTTCGTCGTCCGTCGGCGAGGAGTGCCCGGCGTCCTCTGCACCGGTGACTATCGGCGGAGGCGCGGGGCCCGTTAGTCATCGGCCCGAACCCTGCGCCTAGCCTTAAAGCACCGCCCGGAGGAAGGGGCGTTCCGACCCAGTACGGGGGTGGGGGCACGGGGTGTGTCCCCCGAAGAGATGACGGTCGTTCCCCCGCACTGGGGGCAGTCCCGGCCTGCCGCCGCCCCCCTCCGGCTCGGTAGCGTTGCAGAGCAGCGACGGGCCCCCGACGGGTCGGTCGCCACGCATCATCTGCGGTCCGGACGACGTCTCGTCCGGTGCACCGCGCCTCCTCGGCGAACCCTGTCGACGTGCCCTGATCAGAGGGCCGTTCGTCGCGCCCGGAGTCACGATCACCGGACCACGAGGTCCCCTATCGCACTGGGAGTCGCGATGAACCGCACCGAACGGAACGCCATGGTGGTGGAGAACCTGCCACTGGTCGGCTACCTCGTCTCGGAGGTGTGCGCCCGCGCCACCCACCTGTCGCGTGACGACCTCGCCTCGGTCGGGGCCGTCGCCCTCGTCCAGGCCGCCGACGCCTTCGACCCCACGCTCGGCATCCCGTTCGGCGCCTACGCCCGCACCCGCATCGTCGGCGCGTTCGCCGACGACATGCGCTCGGGGGACTGGGCCAGCCGCGGCACCCGCAAGCGCATCAAGGAGACCCTGGCCGTCCAGGAGGCGCTCACCGCGACCCTGGGACGCGCCCCGAGCGTCGACGAGATCGCCGGAGCCCTCGGCGTCGACCGCCAGACGGCGGCCGGTGCCCTGACCGACGCGGCCCGCACGGTCTCGGCCCTCGACGACACCGTCGCCGACCACCTCGCGGCCGACCTGCCGCTGCCCGAGGAGAACCTGCTCGTCTCGGAGCGCAGCCGCTACGTCGCCGCCGCGGTCGAGGCCCTGCCCGAGCGCATGCGCCTGATCGTCGAGGGCGTCTACTTCGGCGACCGCACGGTCACCGAGATCGCCGACGAGCTCGGCATCACCCACAGCGCCGTCTCGCAGCAGCGCACCGAGGCGGTCCGCCTGCTGCGCGACGCCCTCGAGTCGCACTACGCCGACGACCCCGACGCCGAGTTCACGCCGGTCTCGAAGACCGCGCCGGCCCGCCGCAGCGCGTACCTGTCGCGCGTCGCGACGAACGCCGCCGTCGGCATCGCCCGCGCCATGCGCGAGCCCGACGCCGTCGGCATCAGCACGGCGGTCTGAGATCGCCCGAAAAAACTTCTGCGGCTGACTTACAGCCGCGGTCGACCGGCCGACAGTAGCCGGTGTCAGCCCACGGATGGGCCGACGAACACCACCCAGTCACGGAGGAGAACACCATGGGTATGCAGATCAACACCAACCTCGCGGCCAACAACACGTACCGCAACCTGAACGCCACGCAGAACGACCTGTCGAAGAGCCTCGAGAAGCTCTCGTCCGGCCTCCGCATCAACCGTGCCGCTGACGACGCGGCCGGCCTCTCGATCTCCGAGGGCCTGCGCTCGCAGGTCGGCGGTCTGACGGTGGCCGCACGCAACGCCCAGGACGGCATCTCGGTCGTCCAGACCGCGGAAGGCGGCCTGACCGAGGTCCACTCGATCCTCCAGCGTGTCCGCGACCTCGCCGTCCAGGCGGGCAACGACTCGAACAACGCCGACGCCCGCAAGGCGATCACCACCGAGGTCACGGCCCTGTCGGACGAGCTCACCCGCATCTCGGGCTCGACCAACTTCAACGGCATCGAGCTGCTGAGCAAGGACAAGAGCCTGACCTTCCAGGTCGGCGCGGGCAGCACGGCCGCCAACGACCAGATCGACGTCAAGCTGATCGACGTCAGCGCGGTCGCCAAGGCCATCGGTGGCACCGTCGGAGCCGGCACGCCGGCCGTCCCCGGCACGACCGACCCCGACACGGGCGACACCACGGGCGGCTCGCCGGCCGTTCCCGGAACCCGCACCGGTGCGCTGAAGTTCGACACGGCCGCTGACGCCCTCGAGTCGATCGCCGCGATCGACACGCAGATCGCCAAGGTCTCGTCGGCTCGTTCCGAGCTGGGTGCCGTGCAGAACCGCTTCGAGCACTCCATCGCGTCGACCAACGTCGCGAAGGAGAACCTCTCGGCGGCCCAGTCGCGCATCCGCGACGTCGACATGGCCGAAGAGATGGTCAAGTACACCCGCTCGAACGTGCTCAGCCAGGCCGGCACCGCGATGCTGGCCCAGGCGAACCAGAGCACCCAGGGCGTGCTGTCGCTCCTCCGCTAGTCGTAGCCGAGGAGGGTCCCGTGCTCCCAGCTCGGGCCTGACCCACCACCTCACCGCGGTTCGAGACCGGGTGGCCTCGACGGTGCAGCTGATCCTGCTCCGTCGGGCCACCCGGTCTCAGCACTCCCCCCCCACTTCGATCTGCCCCACGGTCCGGCCCCGGACACCCCACCTCGACAGGAGCACCAGATGGCCTCGCTCGGCATCGACGGACTCGTCAGCGGGCTCGACACGACGACGCTGATCAACACGTTGATGCAGTCCGAGGCCGTGCCCCAGACCATCCTGAAGAACAAGGCCACGGCCGGGCAGACGCTCGTCACGGCCCTGCAGGGGCTCAACACGAAGATCGCCGACCTGGCGACCCTCGCGACCTCGACCGCCAAGGCCGGCTCGCTCTCCCTCTTCACCCCGACCAGCAGCTCGACGGCGGTGACGGCCACCACCGCCCCCGGTGCCGTCTCCGGCTCGGTCGACCTCGTGGTCGGGGCCACCGCGTCGTCCAAGACCGCGGTGACCGCGGCGATGACGGCGTGGCCCGATTCGCCCGCGACGCTGACCTTCGTCTCGGCCGCGGGCACGACGACCGAGGTGACCGCCGCCTCCTCGTCGCTCGACGACGTCGTGACGGCGATCAACGCCTCCGCCGCCGGCGTCTCGGCCGTCAAGGTCGCCTCGGGCAAGGACGCCTCGGGTGCCGTCCAGTACCGTCTCCAGCTGTCGAGCCAGAAGAGCGGAGCCGAGGGTGGCTTCGACGTCTACCGCGGCGCCGCCGCCGACGTGGCCGCCGGCACCGCCCCCGACCTCATCGCCCAGCCCGGCGCCGCCGTGATCTCGCAGGCGCGCGACGCCTCGATCACCCTCTGGGCGGGCACGGCGGCCGAACAGGTCGTCACGAGCAGCAGCAACACGTTCACCGACGTGATCCCGGGTGTCTCGGTCACGGTCTCGGCCGTGACAACCGAGCCCGCGCACCTCTCGATCACGCGCAACGCGACCGCGGCCACGAAGGTCGCCACCGACCTCATCGCGGGCGTCAACGGCGCGCTCGGCCTGATCAGCAGCAAGAGCGCCGCGACGACGACGACCAGCTCGACGGGGACCACGACCGTCACGGCGGGCGTCTTCGGCGGCGACTCGACCACCCGTGGCATCACGCAGCGCCTGACCGACGCGGTGCTCAGCCCCGTCGGCGGACAGTCGCCGAGTGCGATCGGCATCTCGATCGACGCCAAGACCGGTCAGTTCGCCGTCGACGCCACGAAGTTCGCCGCCGCCCTCGCGGCCGACCCGGCCAAGGTGCAGGCGACGATGAGCGCCATCGCGGCCCGGGTCGCCTCGACGGCCACGGCCGTCTCGGACAAGTTCGACGGTTCGCTGACGAAGACCATCACGGGGCAGCAGTCGGTCGTGAAGGACCTCAACAACCGCGTCAGCGACTGGGACGACCGCCTCTCCGCACGACGCGCGAGCCTACAGAAGACCTACTCGGCCCTCGAGGCCTCGCTCAGCGCCCTGACCGCGCAGCAGAAGTACATCTCGAGCCAGCTCGCCACGCTCTCGACGAGCAGCAGCTGATGGACGCCACCTCGTTCGCCGCCTTCGCCGCGGCCTCGGCCGGCCCCTCGGCCGTCGTGCAGAAGCAGCGCGCCCAGTACACGAGCGACGCCGTGCTGTCGGCGACGCCCGTCCAGCTCGTCACGATGCTCTACGACCGCCTCATGCTCGACCTGTCGCGTGCCGAGGCCGCGCAGGTCGCCGCGAACTGGGCCGCCGCCTCCGAGCAGTTGCTGCACGCCCAGGCGATCATCGCCGAGCTGTCGTCGTCGCTCAAGATCGACGTCTGGGACGGCGGCGAGGGCCTGCTCGCCCTGTACACCTACACGTCGACCGCCCTGGTCAACGCCAACGTGCACCGTGACGTCGCGCAGACCCGCGAGGTCGCCGGGCTGCTCGAGCCCCTGCGCCAGGCGTGGCACGAGGCCGCGGCCTCGTTGCAGGCCGGCGCCGCCTCGTCGGTCCCCGGCCTGGCCGGAGGCGTCGGTGTCGCCTAGGACGGAACGGACGCACGCCGCCTGGCGCGCGGCCCTCGACGAGCTGGAGGCGCTGGTCACCGAGGCGGACGCCTCGCTCCCCACGGGTGACGGTGACCCCACCGCGCTGCCCACGCCGGCCCGTCGGTGGACGCCGCCCACCGGGCTGGGTCCGCTGCCGCAGGAGTTGGCGACCCGCGCCTCCTCGTTGGCCGAGCGCCAGCGGGACGTCCTCGGCCGTCTCGAGGCCGCACGGGTCGCCGTGCTGCAGCACCTCGGAGCCGTCCGCACCGTCGAGGCGTCGCACGAGCCCTCGCGCCCGGTCTACCTGGACGCCACCGGCTGACCCCGCTCGGCTGACCCCGGCCGGGTGGCCTCAGCCGAAGGGGATGACCCCGACGACGACGGCGACCACGAGCATGACGACCGAGACGACGGCCGCCCGCCAGAGCACCTTCTTGTGGTGGTCGCCGAGGTTGACGTTCGCCAGGCTGACCAGCAGCAGGATCGCCGGCACGAGCGGGCTCTGCAGGTGCACGGGCTGGCCGATCACCGAGGCGCGGGCCATCTCGACCGGTTCGATGCCGAACGCCGCGGCGCTCTGGGCGAGCACGGGCAGGATGCCGAAGTAGAAGGCGTCGTTGCTCATGAAGAAGGTGAGCGGCAGGCTGAGCAGTCCCGTGATGACGGCCAGGTACGGACCCAGTTCGTTCGGGATCACCTGCACGAGCCACTGCGCCATCGCGTCGACCATGCCCGTGCCGTTGAGCACGCCGATCAGCACGCCGGCGGCGAAGACCATCGAGACGACGCCCACGATGCTCGGCGCGTGGGCGACGATCTCGGCCGACTGCTGCTTGACCTTCGGGAAGTTGATCAGCAGCGCGACCGCGACGCCCACCATGAACACGTAGGCCAGGGGGAAGAGGTCGAGCACGAGCAGCACCATCACCACGACGGTCAGCGCGAAGTTGAACCAGATCAGCCCGGGGCGCAGGGTCTCGCGGGTGGGGTCGAGCATCGTGTCGGCCATCGTGCCGGTCAGGGGCGTGCCGTTCTCGCTGGCGCCGCTGCCGCCGGGGTTGTCGACCGCGCGCTCGCCGGGGGCGTCCGCGCGGCTGCCGTCGGCGCGACCGCCGCGCAGGCCCAGGGCGACCGTGGGGCTGGTGAACATCGAGACCCCGACGCCGGCCTTGCCCGGTCCGCCCCCACGGGCGGCCGTGGCCAGCTCGCGCGACAGGGGGGACATCTTCTCGGCCGCGGCGGCGAGCACCGAGCCGCCGAGCTCGACGGTGCCGAGGCGGCGGCGCTCGCGCAGGCCCATGAGCCAGGCGAAGGCGAACACGATGACCAGGCCGACGATCAGCGACGGCACGAGGGGCACGAAGATGTCGGACGGTGCGACGTTAAGTGCGGCGGCGGCCCGCACCGTCGGCCCGCCCCACGGGACGATGTTGAGCGTGCCGTTGGCGAGGCCGGCCACGCAGGTCAGCACGACCGGGCTCATGCCGAGCTTCAGGTAGATCGGCAGCATGGCGGCGGTCGTCACGATGAAGGTGGTCGACCCGTCGCCGTCGAGCGAGACGGCCCCGGCCAGCAGGGCCGTGCCGAGCACGATCTTCGCGGGGTCGTTGCCGGTGACGCGGAGGATGAACCGTACGAGCGGGTCGAACAGCCCGACGTCGATCATCAGCCCGAAGTACATGATCGCGAACATCAGCAGCGCCGCGGTCGGGGCCAGGTCGCCGATCGCCTCGATCACCATGTCGCCGATGCCGAGGCCGGCCCCCGCGAACAGGCCGAAGATGGTCGGCACCATGATCAGGGCGAGCATCGGCGAGAGCCGCTTGGTCATGATCAGCACCATGAAGGTGGCGATCATCAGATAACCGAGGATGACGAGCATCAGGACTCCTTCGTCCGGTTCGTGTGTCCGGGCACGCTAGCCGCGCCTCCCGAGCCGCGTCGCGCTTGTGCGCATTGGCCGACTATCGCGCGTTGGCACCGTTCTGCGCGTTCTGCTCACGCCCGGCCTGCCCCCCCGACCCCGACCCCACCCCGGCTTGGCACCGCGTTTCGTGCACCACACCGTGCCTAGACGAGGTGCGATGCACGGGACGCGGTGCGGCGCGTGCGCGAGGGCTGGGCGGGGCCGCGAGGAGGCGCGGGTCGCGTCGGCCGCGCCGGGTACCCTGGCGGGCGTGACCGACGACAGCTCACCACGGGGACGCCGCACGCCGGCGAGCCGTCGGGCGGGTGCGCGATGCGGGTCGGGGCAGGGGGCGGCGCCGCGCCTCCGGAAGCGGCGTTTCGCGACCGAGGTGCTGTTGCTCCAGCTCACCGTCGTCACCGCCATCGTGCTGTTGACCAGTGCCGTCTTCGCGACGATCGCCGTCCAGCGCCTGGCGCGGGAGGCCGAGTCGACCGCGCTCGCCGTGGCGCAGAGCGTCGCGAGCGACACCGACGTCCGGGAGCAGGTCGCCCTGCTGAGCGTCGACGGCACCGAGATCGACCAGGAGGCGCTGGCCCGGGGAGCCCTGCAGCGCACCGCGGTCGCGGCCCAGCAGCGCACCGGGGCGCTCTTCGTCGTCGTGACCGACGATCGCGGGGTGCGGCTGGCCCACCCGGACCCCTCCCGCATCGGCGAGCGGGTGAGCACCAGCCCCGACGCCGCCCTGCGAGGGGAGGAGGTCGTCGCCTGGGAGCGCGGCACGCTCGGCGACTCGGCCCGCGCGAAGGTGCCGATCTACGCTCCGGACGTCGCGGTCGGCGCGGCGTCGGTGGCCTCCGGGTCGGCGGCGGACGTCGTCGGCGAGGTCAGCGTCGGGTACGCGCCGACCCGGGTCTACGACACCCTCGTGCAGGACGCCCTGCCCGTCGTCGGGGTGGCCGTGCTCGCCCTCGCGCTCGGCGTCGTCGCGTCGGTGCTGATCCGTCGGCGGCTCGACCGCGCCACCCTCGGGCTGCAGCCCGAGGAGCTGTCGAGCCTCGTGCAGAACCAGCAGGCCGTGCTCGGCGGGGTCGGCGAGGGGGTGCTGGCGGTGTCCGGCGACGGCGTCGTGACGGTGTGCAACGACCAGGCCGCGCGACTGCTGGGGGTCGACGCATCGACCGCCGTGGGGAGGCCGCTCGCCGGGCTCGGCCTGCCCGAGGGGCTCGTCGCGCTGCTCGGTGCGAGCAGGCCGAGCGGGCCGCGCGACGTCGTCGACCAGGCGTCGGCCGGCACCTCGGCGGGCACCCCGGCCGACACCACGCTCGTGGTCGGCCACCACGTGCTGCTCGTCGACGTGCGTCCGGTGTCGCGCGACGGGGTCGACCTGGGCCGGGTCGCGGTGGTGCGCGACCGCACGGCCGTCGAGGCCCTGACCCGCCGGCTCGACGCCGTCGGCGCGATGACCACGGCCCTCCGCGCGCAGCGACACGAGTTCGCCAACCGGCTGCACGCCCTGTCGGGGATGCTCGAGCTCGGCCGCGCCGAGCAGGCCCGCGCCTACCTCGCCGACGTCCTCGACCACGGGCCGTTGCGCTACCCGGTCGCCCACGCCGACCGGCTGACCGAGCCGTACCTGCAGGCGTTCCTCGGGGCGAAGGGCGTCGAGGCGGCCGAGCGGGGCGTCCTGCTGAAGCTCGGGCCCGAGACGCTCGTGACGGGGTCGGTCGTCGAGCCCGGCGACGTGACGACCGTCCTGGGCAACCTGGTCGACAACGCTGTCCGGGCGGCCGTCGCCGGACGGGTCACGCCCGCCTGGATCGAGGTCGAGGTGCTCGACGACGGCACCGACCTGCACCTGTCGGTGATGGACTCGGGCGACGGCGTCGCCGACGTGGACCAGCTGTTCGACCGTGGGCCACACGGTGCCGACGACGAGCCCGACCCCGCACGCGTGCACGGCCTGGGGTTCGGGCTGCCGCTCTCCCGGGACATCGCCCGACGCCGCGGCGGCGACGTCTGGCTCGGCTCGCCGGGCGGTGGCGGGCACGGCGCCGTGTTCTGCGCGAGGCTCGTGGGCGCGGTCTCGCGCGAGGCGGTGGCGACGGGCGAGGCGGTGGTGACGGGCGCGTCCGGGCCGGCCCGCGCCTCCTCGTCCCATGGCGGCGACGACCCGCGACCGCCCGGCGTCGGCACGCCCGCCGGCAGCGCCCCCGCCCCCGGACCGCCCGCCCCCGACACCCCCGAGAGGACCACCCCGTGACGACCGAACTCACCGTGCTCGTGGTCGACGACGACTTCTACGTCGCCGACCTGCACCGCCGCCAGGTCGAGCAGCTGCCCGGCCTGCGGGCATTGCCGGCCGTCGGCACGGTCGCCGAGGTGCGCCGCGTCCTCGCCGAACGGCACGTCGACCTGCTGCTGCTCGACGTCCACCTGCCCGACGGCAGCGGGCTCGACCTGCTGCGCGAGGTCGACGTCGACGCGTTCGTGCTCAGCGCCGCGTCGGACGCCACGACCGTGCGGCGGGCCCTGCGGCGCGGGGCGCTGGGCTACCTGATCAAACCGTTCGCGTCGGGCACGCTGGTCGACCGGCTGCGCGCCTACCAGCGGTACCGCAACGTGCTCGACGAGCGGACGGCCGTCGACCAGGAGGCGCTCGAACGGGCCCTGCGCATCCTCCATTCCGGCGACGCGGCGAAGGCGGCCTCGCCGTCGCGGTCGGCCACCGAGCAGGCGGTGCTCGAGCAGTTCGGCGCCGAGGCGGATGCGGACGCCGCGGACGCCGACACCGAGGTCGGGGCCGGGGCCGGGGCCGGGGCCGGGGCCGGCGTCGGGCCGCTCGAACTGTCGGCGGCCGACGTCGCCGCCCGGGTCGGGGTCTCGCGGGCCACGGCGCAGCGGTACCTCGCGGCGCTCGCCGCCGACGGTCTCGTCACGATGAAGCTCAGCTACGGCACCACCGGCCGCCCCGAGCACCGCTACTCGCGCCCCTGACCCGACCCGCGCCTCCTGCTCGTCGCCCGCTCGCTCGTCCGCCTGCTCGCCACCGCGTCGCACCGCCCACTGAACATCGCACCGCCCACGTCGGCGGTGCGACGTCCAGTCGGCGGTGCGATGCGCCACCCGCTCGTCGGTGCGCCACTCGCTCGTCGGGGCGGGCCGCCGAGGAGGCGCGGGCCGGCTCAGTCGGAGGGGCCGGTCTCGACCGTCGGTCCGACGACGCCGAGCAGGACGTAGTTCTGCCCGGGGGACGCACCGTTGTCACCGGCCTGCACGGTCAGCTCGAAGCCGTCGTAGCGGTCCTCGTCCGAGGTCAACGTGACCCAGCGGCCTCCCGCGTTCGACGTCTCCCGGTCGAGACCCACCGTCCAGCCGTCCGCGACGCGGGCGTCGATCACGGACTCGGCGACGTCGAGCTGAGGCGCATCGGCCACGAGGTCGACGTACCGCAGCACCCGCCACTCCTGGATGCTGCCGTCGGCGTCGCTTGCGGAGCCGCCGATCGCCGCCGCGCCGTCCTCCTGGGCCTCGACACCCACCACGAGCGTCGGGTCGACCTGGGCCTGGAGGCCGTCGATCAGTTCCGTGGCGACCGTGCCGGTCTCCCCGATGGACAGTCCGTCGTCCGCGTTGCGAAGGCCGGTCGTGCCGGTGCTGCACGCGGTGAGGAGGGCGATGCCCAGCGCCGGGAGGCAGAGCGCTCGTCGATCACCCACGGGGGCGCCTCACTCTGGGGCGCCGCCGTCGGTCTCGACGACCGGACCGTTCACCTGCACGTCGATGAGGCGGCTGAGGGAACTGTCGGGTCCGCCCTGGAGGGTCACGGTGTAGGGCTCGTCCGCACCCTCACCGGGTCCGGTCACGATCCGCCGTGAGCCGCTCGGCGTGGTGTCGTCCTCGAAGACGGTGAAGCCGTCGGCGACGAGGGCGTCGACCAGCGCTGCCGTCGTCGCGTCCCGTGAGGCACCCGGGACGAGCACGACGGAATGCGCGACGGTCCACTGTCGGATGCTGCTGTCCGGGTCGTTCGGCGTGCCGGCCACACCGGCGTCGCCGTCCTCGAACACCTCGACGCTCTCGACGACGGCCGGGTCGACGAGCGCGACCACCCGGTCGACGAGGTCGTTGGCACGTCGGCCGGTCTCTTCGATGGACATGGTCGGTCCTTCCGTGGGTGTCTCGAGGGCATCGTCGGGTGGTGTCGTGCCGCACGCGGTCAGGGCGAGGACGAGTCCCGTGACCGCCAGGGCTCGCCAGGGCGCAGCCATTCGCCGCCGACTCATCGTTCCTCGAGTTCGTCGACATGTCGGGGCGGCGACATCTCGCCGCGTTCCACCAAGGGGAGCTCGTCCTCCGGCGTGAAGATGTACCGGTCGCGGACGTCGAGGTCGGCGGGGTAGGGCACCACGTCACCACCCGACATCACTCCGAAGACCTGGTCGTAGACCGTCGACGCTCCGTGCTCGCCTCGCGCCCAGACGGAGTGACCGGTGAGGGGGCCGCTGCTGGCGCCCTCCTCGGCGCTCAGCCACCCCGTCTCGAGGCGCGTGACCCCGTCGGCCCCGATCGGGCTCGCTCCGTGGCCCATCGGCACGTCTAAAGGGTCGGCGTTCTGACCCTGGATCAGGCCCACGATCTTGTCGCGCGGTGCCAGAAGGGCGTAGTGGGGTGAATCCTTCGTCTCGGGGAACTCGTCGATGCCCGTGACGTCGTGGCCCAGTCCTGCTCCCGAGACGTAGACGACCCGATCGGACGACATGCCCGCTTTCTCGGCCAGCCCCACGACGGCGCTGCCGTAGCTGTACCCGATGGTGGTGCGGGTGGTCGTCGGCGCGACGGGCAGAGAGTCCACGGCTCTCGCGAGCCGCGGAGCGAGGTCCACGCTGGCGGCCGGGAAAACGGCCTGGGCGTCTTGGGGGAAATGGCCTCCCTGCCAGGCGAGCACGCCCACGTGCTCACGATCGCGCGACACGAGTTCCTCGGCCACGTTCGTCGTGTCGGAGAAGGCCGACATCTTGCTGTTCGTCCCCGGCACGTACGTCGCGACGCTCGTGGTCTCGGGAGGTATCGATCCGTCCTCGGCGAGGAACCCCACGTATTCGGCGATCGCCTCCCGGGAGGGGTCGAAGACGATCACCTGGTGGCCCGTCCGCGTCACGACGCCACCCGTCGTCGGGTCGTAGCTCTTCACCGTCTCGGTCAGAAGATCGTCGTAGAGGTCGAGCTCTCGCTTCCAGAGGTCGTACCGTGTCCGTTCCTCGTCGTCGACCTCGGCAGGCTTCGCGGCGATGAGCCGTCGCAGGCGCTCGCTCTCGGACCGCAGGCCGTTGTGGTTCGCCTCGATGCGGCGGTTCCACGGCACCCCGTCCAGGTTGCCGACCAGGAGGGAGGCGCTCGACACCATCAGCGCCTGCGTGGCGGGGTCGACGCCGTTCCACCAGGCCTCGGTGGCCTCGGCCGACGGCGGTGCGTCGATGAGCTGGTGCATGCGCTCCTCGTTGTCGGCGACCCAGGCGTCGAGCTCGTCGCGGTCCATGGCCGCGAGCCGCTCGAGCGTCGTCATCGCCGCGGCGTCGACCTTCGCGTCGAACGTGGTCACCACCGTCTGCCAGGCGCCCGGGCGAGCGATCGCTGCCGCCTGGGCGTCGTCCACCGCGCCCAGCCCGCTGCCCGTGCCTCCGGACACGGCCCCGATCGCGCCGGCGCAGTCGCGTTCGGCGTCGAGGATGGCCGACGTGATGCCGGACGCCGCCCGGCGCAGGGACTGGTCGCGGGCCACGAACTCGGGGTTCGACGTCCACGACTCGGACCCGTTGCCGTCCTCGCCGTGCCAGGTCGCGACCTCGATGCCGAACTCTCCGACGTCGGTGTACAGCCGGTCGCGCAGGACCTTGAGCGGGGCGAGCGCATCGGCGTAGGCGGTGAGGGCGTCGGCGATCTGCTCGATGGACGTCGCCAGGTCGTCGCCCGCGACGCGCACCGGAGCGACCGCCCCGAACAGCACGCCCTGTTCGGGCGCCTCGTAGACGCCACCGAGACCCTGCCAGTGCGCCTCGACGTCCGCGCCCGCCGACCGCAGCGGCTCGGCGGTCGCCCGCAGGGACGTCGCCGCCGATTCGACGGCGGCGGGGTCGTCGGCCATCGGTTCGACGTCGGCCGTCGTGATGTAGCTCATCGGACCCTCCAGACACCGTGTTCGACGCCCGCAGGAGGCGCGCTCCGGTTCCACGCGTCGACGGCCGAGGCGCGGGTGGTCGCGTTCGCCGCCATCTCCTCATCGCCGTCGAGGTAGGCGGTCGTGGCATCGCTCGCCCCACCGATCGCCCGGCGGACGGTCGCGGCCATGCGGTCGGCGACGTCCTCGCGCTCGTCCACGGCGGATCGCAGCGCCGCCGAGACGGTCGGTGCGGACACGGTGGCCACGGCCGACGCCGAGGCGACGTCGAACGCCGACCCCGCCGCGGTCAGGGCTTCCCCGTCGGTCGCGACCGAGGCGAGAACCGCCCGTACCCCGTCGACCGAGATGCTCCACGACGTCATCGTCATCCCCCCTGGATGCTCTGTTGTCCGCCCACTGCCCCGAGCGCTGCCCGTTCATCGTGCCACAGAGCCCCGGCGGACGACACCGAGGGGAGCGTCAGTCCACGAACCACCAGAGCGACGCGATCTCGGCGGGCTGCCGCTGGAGGCCGATCCACAGACCGACCGGCCACAGGAGCAGGGGCAGCACGACCCCGACCGCGACCACCGCGACCACGAGGGCGAGGAACACGAGTCCGACCGCGGCACCGACCGACCGGCGACCCAGAGCGGCCTCCGCGGCCGCCTCGTCGTCGTCCACGACGATCTCCTCGTCCGGGTCGGCAGCGTGCTCGTCCCCGAGGCCCAGCAGCCGTCGACCGTCCTCGTCCATGCGCGCGCCTCCGTCCCCCCGGTCCTGGGCGCGACGCTAGCAGCAGGGGGGCGCCCGCCCCCAGTACGGGGCAGCCGCCTGCGCACCGCTTACGTCGCCCCGCGCCCCGCCGATAGAGCGCCGTGAGCACGGATCGCTCGCACACCGGCCACGGATCGGCCCCTCGCACTCCATCGACCCCACCGGGACAGGCATGCCACTCGAATCCGTGACGCAAGCGGCGCTGCAGAGCGCCCTCGACGGTCTCTCGCTGCGTCAGAAGACGATCGCCGCGAACATCGCGAACGTCAACACCCCGAACTACACCGCCAAGCGGGTGCAGTTCGAGGAGGCGCTGGGCCGGTCGGTCGCGTCCGGCAGCGGAGCGGTCCAGGCGTCCACGTCGCGCAGCCTCGAGCCGACGCGTCTCGACGGCAACAACGTGAACCTCGACACCGAGACCCTGTCGAACGTCGACACCGTGCTGCGGTACCAGTTCGCCACGCAGGCCATGAACTCCGAGCTGACGGCCGTGCGCGCCGCGTTCCGGACGAACTCGTGACCGCCTTCGACGCGATCGGCATCGCGAGCACCGGCCTGACCGTGCACCGCAAGTGGCTCGACGCCGTGTCGGACAACATCGCCAACGTCAACACCGTCAAGTCGATGGACGACACCGCCTTCCAGGCCCGCTACGTCGAGGTGCAGGAGGGCGCCGGCACGTCCGGCGTCTTCGTCAAGGCCGACCGCTACGGCAGCGAGGCCGGCCGCGTCACGTACCTCCCGGACCACCCGCTGGCCGACGCCGAGGGGTACGTGCGCATGCCCGACATCGACCTCGGCGCCCAGATGGGCGACCTGATCATGGCGCAGCGTGGCTATCAGGCCAACGCCGCCGTGGTCGACCGTGCCAAGACGGCCTACGAGGCCGCACTCCAGATCGGACGTGGCTGATGCCCATCGCAGGAATCCAGGCCCTCGGGGCCGTGCAACAGACCGGCTTCGCCGACGTGGGCTCGCTCATGGGGGCCGGCGGTGCGTCCGACGTGACGGGCGTGGCCGGCGCGACCGGCGCCTCCTCGGCCTCGGGCGCGACCTTCGGCGCGACCATGACCGGAGCCGTCGAGGGGCTGCAGCAGCTGCAGTCCGAGGCGAAGACCCTCGCGGTCAAGGCCGTCACCGGTGACCTGACCGACATCCACGACGCGACCATCGCGGCGACGCGTGCCCAGGTCACGCTCGAGCTGGTCAGCGCCGTCCGCAACAAGGGCGTCGACGCCTTCAACGAGATCATGAGGATGCAGGCCTGATGCCGAACGCCGTCAAGGGCCAGCTCGCCAAGCTCGGTGCCGCCCTCCAGAGCTTCACGGTCGCGCAGCGCACGATCGCCGTCATCCTGGTCGCCGCCCTCGTGCTCGGCGTCGTCGCGCTCGTCAGCTGGCTGGGCAAGCCCACCTACACGCCTCTGTTCAGCGGCATCGACCCGACCGACGCGAGCGCCATCGTCGAACTGCTGCAGACCGACGGCGTGCCGTACGAGCTGACCGCGGGCGGCGGCACGATCCTCGTGCCCGAGAACGTCGTCTACGACGAGCGCCTCAAGGCCGCGGCCGCGGGGCTGCCCGCCGCGAGCTCGGGCGGCGGCTACTCGCTGCTCGACACCATGGGCGTCACCTCGTCCGAGTTCCAGCAGAACGTCACCTACAAGCGTGCGATCGAGGGCGAGCTCGCCAACACGATCAAGGCGATGGACGGCGTCAAGAACGCCAGCGTGCAGCTCGCGATCCCCGAGGAGTCGGTGTTCGTCGCCGAGCAGCGCGACCCGACCGCCTCGGTGTTCGTCGAGACCCAGGCCGGTGCGACGCTGGACTCCAAGCAGGTGCAGGCCATCGTCAACCTGACCAGCGCCTCCGTCGACGGCATGAAGGCGACCGACGTCGCCGTCACCGACGCCTCGGGCACGGTGCTCTCGGCCGTCGGCAGCGGAGCGGTCGGAGGCGCGGACGGCGACGCGAGCGACTACGAGTCCAAGGTCCAGGCCTCGGTCCAGGCCATGCTCGACAAGATGGTCGGTCCCGGCAACTCGTCCGTCGTGGTGGCCGCCGACCTCGACCAGAGCTCGGGCACCAAGGTGACCGAGTCGTTCTCGCAGCCGACCTCGGGGCCGATCGCCCTGAACGAGTCGGGCACCACCGAGCAGTACGGCTCCGGGGCGAACGGGGCGAACGGCACCGGTGCGACCGGCGTTCTCGGCCCCGACAACATCGCGGTGCCCAACGGCACGGCGGCCGACGGCACGACCGCCGCGGGCACCGGCGCCGACGGGGGCTACACCAACGAGTCGACCACCAAGAACAACGCCGTCGACAAGGTCACCGAGAGCCTCAACGTCCCGGCCGGCGAGGTCAGCCGCCAGACGGTGTCGGTCGCGCTGAACTCGGCCGCGGCCAACGGGGTCAACATGCAGAGCGTCCGCGACCTCGTCGGTGCCGCCGCCGGCATCGACGCCGCCCGCGGCGACACCGTCCAGGTCGCGCAGGTCGACTTCGACACCTCGGCCGCGGACGCCGCCGCCGAGGCGCTCAAGGCCGCCGACGCGGCGAGTGCCAGCGAGGCGATGTGGGGCACCATCCGCACGGTCGGCATCGTCGCGGCCATCGCGGTCGCCGCCATCGTGGGGCTCATCGTGTTCGCCCGTCGCAGCCGTCGCCAGGACCGCGAGGACGTCGACCTCGGCGAGCTCTCCCCGCAGAACGGCGCCCAGACCTGGGACGCCACGATGCCGCTGTCGCTCGACGACGCCGTCGCCACCTCGCGTCTGACCCTGCCCGGCATGGGCGAGCCGAAGACCGAGCTGCTCGAGGTCGACGCCCCGACGCCGTCGCCCGAGTTCGTCTCGGCCGAGCGCCGCCGGGCCGAGATCGACGCGATGGCCGAGCGCGACCCGGGCAAGACCGCCGAGCTGCTCCGCGGCCTGATGGACGACCGGCAGCCCGCATGAGCCTCGTCCCCACCACCTTCGGCGCCCCCACGGTCCCCGGGGTCGGCAAGCCGTTGACCGGCCCGCAGAAGGTCGCGGTCATCCTGATGCAGATGGACCAGGCCCGCGCGGCCGCGGTCATGAAGGAGTTCAGCGAGGTCGAGGCCGAGGAGATCGCGGCCGAGATCGTCCGCCTGCGTCGCGTCGACCCCGCGCTCGCCGAGGCCACCGTGGCCGAGTTCCACGACCTCAGCGTCAGCGGCCGCTACCAGCGCCGCGGCGGCCACGACGTCGCCGTCGGTCTGCTCGAGGCGTCGTTCGGTTCCGAGCGTGCCGCCGGCGTCATGGAGCGCATGGCCTCCAACATGGCCGGCAAGTCGTTCGAGTTCCTCGACGAGGCCGAGGCCGGTCAGGTCGTGGCGCTCCTCGACGGCGAGCTGCCGCAGACCATCGCCCTGGTGCTCGCGCACCTCAGGCCACAGCAGGGTTCCGCCGTGATGTCGGGCCTCGACGTCGAGCTGCGCGCCGACGTGGCCCAGGCCATCGCGACGATGGGCACGGCCACCCCCGAGTCGGTCGGCATCGTCGCGGCCACCCTCAAGGTGCGGGCCGGCGCCGTCGTCGCCCCACGGGACCAGGTCGAGGTCGTCGGGGGCATCCAGCCGCTGATCGAGATCCTCAACCGCAGCGACGTGGCGACCGAGAAGGCGCTGCTCGAGGGCCTCGACGAACGCGACCCCGAGCTGGCCGAGGAGGTGCGCTCGCGCATGCTCACCTTCGAGGACATCGTCAAGCTCGAGTCGCGCGACATCCAGCAGGTGCTGCGCGGCATCGACGCGGCGATCCTCGCCACGGCGATGAAGGGCGCGCCGGCGGCGGTCACCGAGGTCATCCGCGGCAACGTCTCCGAGCGCAACCGCGAACTGCTGGACGACGAGCTGCAGTCGATGGGTCCGGTCCGCAAGTCGCAGATCGAGGAGGCGCGGGCGTCGGTCGTGCGCGCCATCCGCGAACTCGAGGCGATGGGCGCGATCACCATGCACCGCTCGGACGACGACGCCCTCGTCGAGTAGCCCGGCCCCCCTTCGGGGCAAGGGCTAACGCCGTCCCGGCCGAGGCCGAGAGTCGCCGGTGAGCACGGATGGCTCACCCACCCCAGGCCACGGATCGGCCGTCACCCCCAACGCCGAACGGCCCTGTGATGCTCGATTCCGTGATGACCCCCGAGGGCGCCGCCCCGGCCTTCGCGCGCGTCAGCTACCCGTCCGTCACGCTGCCGGGGTCCGACGCCGCCACCACGCGACGGGCGCACGACGCCCGGGCCGAGGCCCGGGGGCACGCCGCCGGGTACGCCGCCGGCCTCCGCGCGGCCGAGCTCGAACTCGCCGCCCGCCGGGCCGTCCTCGAGGCCGAGCACTCCGACCTGCTGCACCGCCTCCAGGCCGCGACCGTCTCGGCCGTCGAGGCCCTCGCCTCGTCGGCGCGAGCGCTCGACGCCCGCGTCGCGCCCGTCCTGGACGACGCCGAGGAGGCGCTGGTCGCGACCGCCTTCGAGCTCGCCGAGGCGGTCCTCGGCTACGAACTGCGCGCCTCCGAGTCCGTCCATGACGGCCCGCACGGGGCCGACGCCACCGCCCGGGGCGCCGCCGACACGGTCGACCCCCGCGAGGGACGGACCGCCCGTGCGGCCGTCGCCCGCGCCCTCGCCGTGACCGACCCCGGCGACGTCGTGACGGTCCGCCTCCACCCCGCCGACCTCGCCCAACTCGACGCGGCGACCCGCGACTCCGTGGCCGCCGAGGTGGCCTTCGTCGCCGACGCGACCCTGGCCCGCGGCGACGCCGAGGCCGAGCGTCGCATCGGCCAGGTCGACGCCCGCCTCGGCACCGGGCTCGACCGGGCGCGGACGGCCCTGCTCGGGGACCCGGCGTCGGACGGGGGCGCCTCGTGACCCTCACCGCGCCTCCTGCCCTCGTGCCGACGGGTGCCGTCGTCGACGGCGGGCGTCCGCGCGTGCCGGCCGTCCTCGCGCCCCGTCTCGCCGCCGCCCGCGTCGCGGCCCGTCCGCAGCGCGTGGGCCGGGTCAGCTCGGCCGTGGGCCTCGGCCTCACCGTGCAGGGCCTCGACGCGGCCGTCGGCGAGATCGTCGCCGTCGGCGACGCGACCGCGACGTCCGGGGGCACCGCCGCCGGTTCGGACCTCGCCGAGGTCGTCGCGACCACGCCCGACGGCGTGCGCTGCATGCCGCTCGGCCGTCTGACCGGCATCACGACCGGCACGCCCGTCCGGTCGACCGGACGTCCGCTGCTCGTCCCCACCGGCACCGGCCTGTTCGGCCGCGTGCTCGACGGCCTCGGCCGGCCGATCGACGGCAAGGGTCCGCTCGTCGGTGCCGACGGGGGCCGCGTCGACCTCGTGCCGCTCGACCACGAGACCCCGTCCGCCATGCACCGCGCGCGCATCGACACGCCCCTGCAGCTCGGCGTGCGCGTGCTCGACACCCTGACCACGGTCGGCAAGGGGCAGCGCGTCGGCCTGTTCGCCGGCTCGGGCGTCGGCAAGTCGTCCCTGCTGTCGATGATCGCCCGCGGCTCGGACGCCCAGGTCAGCGTGATCGCCCTGGTCGGCGAGCGCGGCCGCGAGGTGCGGGAGTTCCTCGAGGACGACCTCGGGCCCGAGGGCCTCGCCCGCTCGATCGTCGTCGTCTCGACCAGCGACGAGCCCGCCCTGATGCGCCTCCGGGCCGCCTTCGTCGCGACCCGCATCGCCGAGTCGTTCCGCGACCAGGGCGCCGACGTCGTGCTGATGATGGACTCGCTCACCCGCGTGGCGATGGCCCAGCGCGAGATCGGCCTGTCGGTCGGCGAACCGCCGGCGACCCGCGGCTACCCGCCGTCGACGTTCTCGGTGCTGGCCGGTCTGCTCGAACGAGCGGGGACCGACCGCATCGGCTCGGTCACCGGGCTCTACACGGTGCTGGTCGACGGCGACGACCACAACGAGCCCATCGCCGACGCGGCCCGCAGCATCCTCGACGGGCACGTCGTGCTCGACCGCAAGCTGGCCGTGACCGGGCACTTCCCGTCGGTCGACGCGCTCGGCTCGGTCTCGCGCGTCGCCTCGAAGGTGACCAGCCCGCCGCAGCGCGCCGCCGCGACGACGCTGCGCAAGGTGATGGCCGCCCGCCGGGCCGCGCAGGACCTGCTCGACGTCGGTGCGTACCAGCGCGGCACGAACCCGCTCGTCGACGCGGCGGTCGACCACCAGGGCGCCATCGACGCGTTCCTGCAGCAGGGCATGGACGACCGGGCGGCCTCGGCCGACTCGTGGAACGCCCTGGCCTCGCTCACCTCGCGGTTCGGAGCGATCTGATGGCGCGCCCGTTCTCGCTGCTCGGCCTGCTGCGGCTGCGCCACGCCCAGCAGGACCAGGCCGGTGCCGTCCTCGCCGAGGCCAACGACCGTCTGCGCGAGGCCGCCGACGAGCGCGTGCGCGCCAAGCGCACCCTGGCCGACGAGCCGTCCGAGGTCACCGACGCGGCCATGCTGAGCGCACTGGCGGCCTCGCGGGCCTCGTCGCGCGGCATGCTCGCCGAGCTCGACGCCGTCACCCAGCGCCGTCAGGCCGACGCCGACGCCGCCCAGGCCGCCTTCAACGAGGCCCGTCGTGCGGCGATCGGCCTCGAGAAGCTCGAGCACAAGCACGCGGTGGCCGAGGCGGCCGCCGACCTGCGCGACGAGCAGATCGCCCTCGACGAGATCGCCTCGCGCCCCCGACCCGACGGCTCGCCGTCCGGCACCGACCCCGAGAACCCAGGAGGCGCGGCGTGAGTCCCGTGACCGAGGTCCTGTCCCGCATCCAGGACATCCAGGCGACCATCGCCCAGCTGCGCGCCGGCACCACCGGTGCGACGTCCGCGACGGCCACCGCCGCGTCCGCGACGTCGGCCACGGCCTTCGCCGACGCGCTCGCCGGCACGTCCGGCACGGGGGCGACGGCGACCAGCGCCTCCGTGGACGCCGTGGCCGGGTCGGTCGCGAGCGGCAGCGGAGCCGACGGCTCGGACGTGGTCGAGGCCGCGAAGAAGTACCTCGGCGTGCCGTACGTGTTCGGCGGCGAGGACCGGACCGGCATGGACTGCTCGGGCCTCGTGCAGACCGTGTTCGGGGACCTCGGCGTCAGCATGCCGCGGGTCGTGCCCGACCAGGCGAAGATGGGCGCCGAGGTGCCCTCGCTCGCCGAGGCGAAGCCCGGCGACCTGCTCGTGCCGAAGGGCGAGGGCCACATCGTGATCTACCTCGGCGACGGCAAGGTGCTGCACGCACCCCGCCCGGGCAAGGACGTCCAGATCGTCGACAACTGGTACAAGGACTCCGACCTCAGCACGATCCGGCGCATCGTCCCGGCCGAGGGCGCGACGGGTGCCGCCTCGGCGTCGTCCGCCTCGGCGTCGTCCGCCTCGTCCGCGTTGTCGAGCCTGTCGGGCTTGTCGGGTCTCTCCGGTGCCGCCGGTGCGTCGGGCGCATCCTCGTCGGGGACCGACCTGATGACCGCGGCCCTGCAGAAGCTGATGAGCGCGGGGGTGGCCTCGTGACCCTGTCCCGCACCCTGCCGTTCGCGCCTCCTGCCCTGTCCGATGCGTCGTCGCTCCGCCCTTCCGCGGGGTCGCGGGGCCCGGGGGCCGGCACCGCCCGTGACGCCGACCGCGCGGCCACCGGCTTCGGTGCCGCCATGCGCGACGAGGGCTCCTCGACGCGAGACGCCAACCGGAACGCCTCCGTCGCGTCTCCTCCTGCCCCCACCCCGGCTCCGGCGTCCGCCTCGGCCGTGACCGGGTCGTCGTCGCTCGACGCCCCGTCCGTCGTCCCATGGCGCTGGCCCCTCGCCGAGGCGACCTCGGCACCGACCGCCCCGGTCGACGAGTCCGACACCGCGACCACCACGACCGAGGCCGCCCCGACGACCGACGGCACCCCCGCCGTGCCGGGCGCCGTGCCGAGCGACGCGTCCGTCGACGCGTCGGTGGCCGGGGGCTCCGTACCGGTCGAGGTCGCGACGTCGGCCGCCCCGGCCGAGACGGTCGCCGCCGCCCTCGCCGCTCTGCTGCGGCCCTCCGCCCTCACCGCTCCGGTGCGCGTCGCGTCGCCGGCCGCCGGTGGCGCCGGGGCCGAGCCGCTCGACCCCGCGCGCGACGGATCGGCGCCCGATCCGTCCGCTGCCTCCGCCGCCGCTCTCGCTCCGACGGCACCGGCTGTGCCGACGGCACCGGCTGTGCCGACGGCACCGGCTGTGCCGGCAGCACCGGCGGTGCAGGCAGCGGCAGCCCCCGCCGCAGCCCTCGCCGTGACCGCCGTCTCGACCGTGCAGCCCGCGTCCGCTCCGGCCCCGGGGCCCGTCGGCACGTCCGCCACCGCGGCGAGCCCCGCGGCCGCCGGCGCGGGTGTGCCCGTCGCGCCCGGCGAGCCGACGCCGTCCGCTCCCGGTGGTGCGGCCCGCGCCGAGTCGGCCGCCGGTCCCGACACGGCCGCCGTCGTCGGCGACTCGGCCCGGAACGGTTCGCCGATGCGGGCGCCCGCTCCCACCCCCGTCCCGGCAGCGGTCGACCGCCCCCTCGCGCCGGCCGCCCTCGTGGTGCCCGGCACGCCCGGTCCGTCGAGCGCGACGACCGGCGCGCCGTCCGCACCGTCCGCGACGCCCTCCGCTGCTCCTCCGGCCGGAGCCTCCGCCCCCGCGGCCTCCGCGGCGACGCCCGCGGCGTCCACCTCCGCACCCACCCCGGCACCCACGACCACCGACCCGATGGTGTTCGCCGCCCCCGCGGTCGGCGCGACGTTCCCCGTCGCCGCGACCGCCGCCTCCTCGTCCGCGACCCCGTCGCCGGTCGCCACCCCGCCGGCCCCGTTGACCTCGCAGCTCTCCCGGCCCCTGTTCACGCTCGCCGCGGCGGGCCCCGGGGTGCACGTCGTCACAGTCGACGTCGCCCCCGAGGCGCTGGGCCCGGTCACCGTCCGGGCCCACGTCTCGGCGCACGGCACGCACGTCGAGATGTTCGCCGCGTCGGACGCCGGCCGTGACGCCGTGCGGGCGATCCTCGGCGACCTGCGCCGCGACCTCGCGACGGCCGCCTCCACGACCGCGGGAGGCGCGGGTCACCAGACCAGCGTCGACCTCTCGTCCCAGGACCAGCCGTCCGACGGCCGGGGTGACCGCTCCGGTCAGCTCGGCTCGACCGGGGCGCAGGCCGGTGCCGACGGAGGCGCCGGGCGACGGGCCCGTGACGCCGCCGAGGCGCGCGGCACCACCGGCCGCGCGCCGCGCGACGGAACCGACCCCCTCGACGCGACGGGCGCGGTCGACCGTGCCCGCGCCTCCTCGTCCCTCTCGACGTCCCTCGACGTCCTGGCCTGAACCGGAGACCCCATGCCCTCGATCGACCAGATATCGGGAACCGTCGACGTCGCGACCCAGATCGCCGCCGCCAACGCCGCGAAGAGCGGCTCGAGCCGTGCGACGGCGAACACGATGGACAGCGAGATGTTCATGAAGCTGCTCGTCACGCAGCTGAAGAACCAGGACCCGTCGACCCCGATGGACACCAACGCCATGATGTCGCAGACCACCCAGCTGGCGATGATGGAGCAGGTCACCGCGCAGACGACGACGGCCAACGAGAACTTCTCGCTGCAGATGCGCATCGCCGCCTCGAACCTGGTCGGCCGCGAGGTCAGCTACACGGGACCCGACGGCGTCGAGGTGAAGGGCACCGCGACGAGCGTGTCGTTCGCCGAGGCCGTCCCCAAGGTCTCGGTCGGCGGGAAGGAGGTCGCGTTGGATCTCATCTCGGGCATCGCCACCACGAAGGCGTGACACGCGTCCCCGACGCGCACCCCGCAGCACCACCGGCACCACCCGCACGACCCGCACGACCCGCACCACCCCTCGAACCACACCGGGAGCAGGACGCGACCGGCACCACCCGCGCAGGACGCGCCTCCAGATCTCTCCCCAGCTGAAAGGCAGCACCCATGCTCCGCTCCCTCTACTCCGGCATCTCGGGCCTCCGCTCGCACCAGACGATGCTCGACGTCACCGGCAACAACATCGCCAACGTCAACACCGCCGGCTTCAAGTCGTCGACCACCCAGTTCCAGGACACGCTGTCGCAGATCACGCAGGGCGCCGGCGGCCCGCAGACCGGCATCGGCGGCACGAACCCCGCCCAGATCGGCCTCGGCGTGCAGGTCGCCGGCATCTCGACGAACTTCGCCCAGGGGTCGGCGCAGGCCACGGGCAAGGCGACCGACCTGATGATCTCGGGCGACGGCTTCTTCGTCACCCGCCTCGGCAACGACACCGTCTACACCCGCTCGGGCGCCTTCGACTTCGACGCCGACGGCCGTCTCGTGTCGTCCGACGGGAAGATCGTGCAGGGCTACTCGGCCACGAACGGCGTCATCAACGACGGAGGCGCGCTCGGCGACATCACGCTGCCCCTGAACGCGGCGGCCCCCGCGACGGCGACCTCGAGCGCCACGGTCGGCGGCAACCTGCCGAGCGAGTCGGCGGTCGGCGACAAGATCGTCCGCGACACCAAGGTGTTCGACGCCAACGGCCTCGAGCGCACCCTGACGCTCACCTTCACCCGCACGACGGCCGGCTGGGACGCCTCCGCGACCGACGGCAACGGCGGCGCCACGGCCTCGCTGGCCTTCGCCGACGGCAAGCAGGCGGGCGCGGCGTCGCTGCGACTCAACGGCGTCACCGTCGACCTGTCCGGCATCACCGGGTTCGCGGCGCTCAACACGACGTCGATCACCGAGCAGAACGGCCGTGCGGCCGGCACGCTGCAGGGCTTCTCGCTGTCGAAGGACGGCACGCTCATGGGCCAGTTCAGCAACGGTTCGACGGTCGGCCTCGGCCGCGTCGTCCTCGCGACCTTCACGAACCCCGGCGGCCTCGAGAAGGAGGGCAACTCGGGCTACCGTGCCACCGCCAACTCGGGTGCCGCGACCGTCGGCGCCCCCGGCTCGCCCGGCATCGGCTCGCTGTCCAGCGGTTCCCTCGAGATGTCGAACGTCGACCTGTCGCAGGAGTTCACCAACCTGATCGTCGCCCAGCGCGGCTTCCAGGCCAACGCCCGCATCATCACCACCTCGGACGAGGTGCTGCAGGAGCTCACCAACCTCAAGCGCTAGTCCGCTGCTGCCCGCGGCTGCCGCGGCAGCCGCGGCACCCTTCGCACCGCGTTCCGTGCACCACACCCGATCTCGTCGCGGTGCGGTGCACGGAACGCGGTGCGTTCGTCGTCAGGAGGCGCGGTGTCGGTCAGGAGGCGCGGTGTCGGTCCGGAGGCGCGGTGCCGGTCACCGGGGGACGCGCGCGAAGGCGGCGCGCAGCCGGGCCCCGCGCCCGGGGTTCAGCTGCTCGACCCAGCCGATGCGCCCCCAGAGCTGGGCCGCGAAGTCCGGGTGTCCGGCCCGGTTCTGTGCCTCGAGCCCAGTGGTGGCGGCGTTGTGCAGCACGGCCCGCAGCCGGTCGTACTCGGAGCGCATCGTGTTCGTGCCCGCGTTGACCACCACGCCGGTGACGACCTGTCGCGTGGCCGCTCCGCGCACCCGGGTCTTCGTCGGGTTCAGCAGGTGTCCCTCGTCGCCGACGATGCGTCCGACGCCCCGCACGAACGCGTCGGCCCGCCCCGCCAGCGTGCCGTCGCCGCTGAACGCCAGGTCGTCGGCGTACCGCGTGTAGGTCGCTCCCGCGGCCCGGGCGTAGCCGGCGAGCCGCGAGTCGAGCCTCCGGACCGCCACGTTCGCGAGGGTCGGCGAGGTCGGCGCCCCCTGGGCGAGGTGGGCGGCCGAGAGCGCGTGACGCAGGGCGAACCGCTGCTCGGGGCTGCCGCCCGGCGGCATGCGCGACAGCACGCCCGGCGGCACGGAGGTCGTGCAGAGCCCGGTGAGCACGTGGGCGACGGCGTCCGGCAGGCCCTCGCGGCGCAGCGCGCCGAACACCTGCCCGGCGGTGACCCGGGCGAAGAACGAGGTCAGGTCGAGGGCGATGACGACCTCTCGGCCGACGTGCCGTCGGGCGCCGGTGACGGCGCTGCGCCCCGGGACGAAGCCGTGCGCCGCGTCGTGCAGCGGCACCGCCGCCAGCACCTCGTCGAGCACGACGCGTTGCAGGTCGCGCAGGCGGAACCCTGGCACCTCGAGCAGCCGCGGCGTGCGTCCGGGCCGTGCCCGCCACTCGTACCGGTGGTGCTGCAGCGGACCTCGCTCGATCCGGCGGTTCCACCGGCCGGGGTCGGCGAACCAGTCGAGCTCGCCCACGGTCAGGTGCAGCAGTCGGGCGACGTCGGCCACGGTGCCCAGACGCAGGAGGCGCGGGTCGGCCGAGCGCGCCTCCTGCGTCACGGGCACGTGGTGGACGATGCGCAGGGGCCGGCCGCGCCTCCCGGCCTCGGCCACCGCCTCGGTGAAGGCCGGATCACGGCGGATGAGGGCGGTGAGCGTGCGGGGGTCGTCGTGCGGTGCCCGGGGCAGGGCGCGGACGAGGTCGCGGGCGAGGGGACGCCAGAACCTTGCCGGTCCGTCGACGGCCTCGCCTGCGGCGGCGGCCAGTGCGCCCACGGTCCACTCGGCCGCGAGCAGGGCGTCGGCGAGGGCGGTCGCGACGGCATCGGGGCCCGGGTCGGGCTCGCGGGCGCCCACGGCGGACGCGGGGGAGTGGGCGGTCACCCGGTGGTCGTCCGACCGCCGGCCGCGCGGGTCGCGGTCGGGTGCCGCCGGGGCGGGTGCGGAGTTCGTGTCGGGGGTGACCCGCCTGCGTCCGCGGCGGGTGCGGTGGGGTGGCTGCGGCGGTGCCTCGGCGACTCGTGCATCGGTGCGGGCCGCGAGCCGCGCGGAGCGCGGTCACCGGCCTGCGGAGCGGTGCCGTGGTCGATCTGCGTGCCCCGGGGTGGCCCCGGAGAGGACGGCACAGCGCGTGTGCCCTCCACCTCGCCGAGACACCGTCGCATGCCCACACGCTAACGGCGACCCCCGACGACCGCGATCCCCCGCAGGGCTGAGCCCCCCGGCGCGATGAGGGCTACGGGCCGCCGACGCGAAGGAGGCGCGGTGCCTGCCCTGCAGACACCGCGCCTCCTGTGCTCCCCGGCTCGTGCGCCGGGCCGATAGACCTAGTAGGTCTGGACCGACGCCATGCCGGCGCTGAACGCCGAGATGCCGATGATGATGCCGCCGACGAGGAAGACGGCGCTGAGGATCACGCCGGCCAGGGCGAGGCCGTGGCCGCGCTCGCCGGTCTTCTTGATCTGCGACAGGGCGATCAGGCTGACGATGAGGCCGGCGAGGCTGAAGACGAAGGCCAGGATGAACCCGACGATCGCGAGGACGTTGTAGCCCGCGGCGGTGCCGGCGGACTGGGGCATGGCGGTGTTGTTGGACATGGGGCTCCTAGGTGGTGTGACGTCCGGGGACGTGCAAGAAGAAAGTGACCGCTTCGAGACGAGAATGCCTCAAACAGACCGGTCGTGCACGGAAGTCTGGCAGAAAGGTGTGATCACGTGTGTCCGACGTACCGACCGGCCTTGTGGTTCATCGCGAGCACGAGGTTCAACACGACGGCGCCGAGGGCCGAGAGCAGCACGATCCACGGCGAGACCACGGTCAGCGAGGTCAGCACGATGACCACGTCGAAGCCCATCTGGACGTAGCCGGCGCGCAGCCCGGCGCGTTCCTGCAGCACCAGGGCGAGGATGTTGATCCCGCCGAGGCTGGCCCCGTGCCGGAAGAGGATGAGCAGGCCGACGCCGACGAGCAGGTTGCCCGCGAGGGTGCCGTAGATCGGGTCGATGCCGTCGATGTCGAACATCAGCGGGTGCAGGTACGAGAAGGCGGACAGCATGACGACGGTCAACACCGTGCGCAGGGTGAACGGCCAACCCTTCTTCCACACGGCGAGCGCGAAGAACGGCACGTTGACGAGGACGAACAGCACGCCGAAGGTCCAGCCCGTGGCGTAGCTGGTGAGCAGGGCGAGACCGGCCGTGCCGCCCGACACGGCCCCGCTCGTCTTCAGCAGGAAGAGTCCGAACGAGGCGAGGAAGACACCGGTCACGACGCCCATCACGTTCTCGGCGAGCGTGTGTTTGTTGACGTCGACGGTCTCGATCGAGCCGGTCAGGGCCGGGTCGTCGATGCCGTGACGGGCGGGGGCTGCGGCGTCCGGGGTCGCGGCGTCCGGCAGGCCCGCGGGGGAGGACTCGGGGGCGGGCCCGTCGTCGCTGCCGACGGCGTTCCGCTCGGAGCTCGCGGCGCGGGACATGCTCGCGGTCGGGGTGGGGGAGGAGGTGCGGGTGACGTCGTCGGCGCGGGCGGCGGGGGTGGTGCCGGGGCGCGACTCGTCGAGGGGTTCGTGGGTCACCGGCACATCCTGCCAGCCCCCTGTTTCGCGCACGTGACGCGCCGCGCGCCCGCTTGTCAGCCTGCCGCACCGTCGAGTGGACGTGACGCCGCCGCATGCCGCGGTGTCTCGTCCACACGGCGGTGTCCTTCCGGAGCGATCAGGCCGCGCCGCTCATCACCATGGCGATCGGCACGACGACGGCGATCAGACCGGCGACCGCCACGAGGGTGCAGAGCACCGGACGGCGGGTCGTCAGCGGGATGACACCTGGCACGATGGCGGCGGCCTTCTTGCCCGAGAAGACCTGATCGGCCGGCATGATCGTGAGTCGTGCGTGCTGGGCGATCTCGAGCAGTTGTCCTCCGGGCCAGTTGGCCTCGGTGAGGACGAGTCGGCGGCCCGTGCCGTCCCGGACGGCGAGGTATCCGAGCGTCTGCACGCCCTGGTTGAGCATGCAGAGGATGCCCCGGTGGTCGCCGTCCAGGGCGACGGTCGTCGTGCGTCCCCAGCGCCGACGGGCGACCGCCGTGCCCGAGATCGAGAGGGTCGTCGTCCGAAGGTAGATCCCCAGGCCCACGGCCATCACGACCACCCCCGCCACGAGGTAGGGCAGGGCGGAGACGCCCATCCGGTTGATGCACACGAGGAAGGCGAGGGGGACGAGGAACACCCTGGCCTTGGCCTTCGACCAGAAGTGCGACCACGTGGGCCGGTAGGTGACGGGGGTGCTGAGGGGAGTGGTGGTCATCGTTCTTCTCTCCGGTCGGACGAGGCGTGGGGGCTGCCCTGCCGGTCGGAGCGCGTCGCGGCGTTCCGTCGTCCGACATGAGCAATGTCACCAACCTACCGAGCGTCGAGCCGGGCACGGCAGGGCTGTGGACAACCGCGACCCGCACCTAACGCCCCGCCACCCCTGGCCGATAGTCACCCGTAGCCGCTCAGGACGAGCAGCGACACCTGCCCCCACGGACGGAGGCAGGAGACACAGACCTAGGACGGGCCGATGATCGTCGTCACGCGACTCAACGACAGCAGATTCGCTGTCAACCCTGACCTCATCGAGCGCATCCACGAGACGCCCGACACGGTCCTGATCATGGTCGACGGCGCCAAGTACGTCGTGACCGAGCCGATGGCCGAGGTCATCGAGATGATCGCCCGTTACCGGGCCCGCATCGTCTCGCTCGCCTACGACGAGCCGTCCGCCACCGCGCCGACGGCCCAGGCGCTCGGCAACCGCACCTCGACCGGTCCGCAGCTCGGCATCGTCCGTGGCTCGTCGGGTGCAGGAGGCGCGGGTCGCGTCACCGAGTTCCGTCCCGCCGTGCAGGCTCCCGCCGTCCACGCGCCGACCGCGCCGTCCTTGCCGGCCGCGCCGTCCGTGCCGGCTGCGCCGGCCGCATCGGCCGACACCACGCAGGGACGCTGACCGTGGATCCCGCAACGATCATCGGCATCGTCCTCGCCCTGGGCGCCCTCTTCGGCATGATCCAGCTCGAGGGCGTCAGCATCGCCGGGCTGCTGTTGCCCGCCCCGATCATCCTCGTCTTCGGCGCCACGATCGGCGTCGGCATCGCCGGCACGACGATCAAGGACGCGATCCTCAGCTTCAAGAAGATCTCCCGCGCCTTCACCGGCAAGGTCGTCCCCCCGCAGTCGGTCATCGACGGCGTCGTGTCGCTCGCCGAGAAGGCCCGCAGCGAGGGCCTGCTCTCGCTCGAGCAGGAGGCCGAGAAGCTCGACGACCCGTTCATGAAGGGCGCCCTGCAGAACATCGCCGACGGCACCGACGGCGAGGAGCTGCGCATCCTGCTCGAGGACGAGATGGAGTCCCGCCTCGCCGCCGACCGCACGGCCAGCAAGTTCTTCATGAGCCTCGGCGGGTACGCCCCGACGGTCGGCATCGTGGGCACGGTCGTCAGCCTCACCCACGTCCTCGAGAACCTCGCCGAGCCCGACGAGCTCGGCCACATGATCGCCGCGGCGTTCGTCGCGACCCTGTGGGGCCTGCTGACGGCGAACTTCCTCTGGCTGCCGCTCGGCGCGCGCCTCAAGAAGCTGGCCGACCTCGACGAGCTGCGCATGACGCTGCTGATGGAGGGGGTGCTGGCGGTCCAGGCCGGAAGCCAGCCGCGCCTCCTCGGCGAACGCCTCAAGGCCATGGTGCCGACGCACGCGCTCGACGGCGGCGACGGCAAGGGCGGCAAGGGTGGCAAGGCCAAGGCCAAGGCCGGCGCCAAGACCGGTGGCGACGACCAGGGGCTGGCCGCATGAGCGGGGCACGCGGAGGTCGCAAGAAGAAGGGGCACGCCGAGGACGAGCACCCCGACGAGCGCTGGATGGCCTCGTACATGGACATGATCACCGTGTTGATGTGCATGTTCATCGTGCTGTTCGCCATGTCGAACGTCGACCAGGACAAGTACATCGCCCTGCGCAACTCGCTCGCGACCGGCTTCGGCCAGACCGACGTGGGCAAGGTCGACACGGCCTCGGGCACCGTCGTGAACGCCGCCGACGTGACGAAAGAGGGCAAGGGCTACTCGTCGGGCGACGAGACCGACCTGAGCAAGGCCGCCGCCTCGGGGGAGGCCCAGACCGCCGAGCAGGCCGCCGCCGCCACGGTCGCGGCCCAGGGCGAACTGGACGACCTCACCGCCATCAAGGCCGCGATCGCCGCGAACCTCGAGGGCTCGGGGCTCAGTGCCGACGTCGAGTTCGCCGTCGACGCCCGGGGTCTGACCGTCCGCCTGATCGGCTCCGAGACCTTCTTCGGCACGAACAGCGCCGACCTCAGCGGCACGGCCGTGAACGTCATGAACGCCATCGGGCCGGTGCTGAAGACCTCGGGCCACGACGTCTCGGTCGAGGGCCACGCCGACCAGCGCAGCTCGACCGCGCCCTTCGCGACCAACTGGGAGCTCTCCTCCGCCCGCGCCACCCAGGTGCTGCGCGACCTCGTCGAGCGGGGCGGCGTGGGTGCGGACCACATCCAGTCGGTCGGCTTCGGCTCGTCGCGTCCGCTCAGCACCGGCACGACCGACGCCGACCTCGCGTCGAACCGCCGCGTCGACATCGTCGTCCTGTCGAACCAGTCCGACGCGGTGAGCGCGCTGCTGCCGCAGCTCGAGCAGGCCGCCGCCGCCGCGGGAGGCGCGGTGACCGACGGTCGCAACCCCACCGTCCAGCAGGCGGCCGACACCTCGACCACGGCCGAGTCGGGTGACGCGTCGACGGCGGACGCCGCGGCCGAGACGAAGACCGAGAAGAAGACCGAGAAGAAGACGGAGAAGAAGGAGGAGTCCTCGGGCCACTGACCTCCGCCGGGCCCCGCCGGCCCGGGAGCGCGACCCCGCGCCGCAGCACGACGACGGCAACCCAGTCCGGGGGGTACGACCGATCCTGGGCTAACGCCCAGGTGGGGCGGGCCGATAGCTCCGTCCGTGACACTCCTCGACGCCCCGACGGGCAGCAGCGCACCGACCTCGACGGTCGGCTCGTCGACGCGCCCGCAGAAGACCGTCGAGGTCTACGACTTCCGCCGTCCGACGACCCTCGCCCGTGAGCACTCGCGCGTCCTCGAGCTCGCCTTCGACACCTTCGCGCGGCAGTGGGGCACCCAGCTCACCGCCAAGGTCCGGGTGCTCTCGCAGGTGACCTGCGACCAGGTGCAGATGCTCACCTACGACGAGTACGCCTCGTCCCTGCCGCCGACCACCGCCATGGTGCTCTGCACCCTCGAGGGCGTCTCGGCGAAGGCCGTCATCCAGTTCCCGTCGTCGGCCGCGCTCACCTGGGTCAGCCACATGCTCGGCGCCGTCAAGCCCGCCACGCTGCCCGAGCGCACCTTCACGCCCATCGAGCAGGCCCTCGTGCGCCGCCTGATGGACGACGCCCTCGACGACCTCCGCTACTCGTTCGGCACCATGCTCGCCGACCCGATCAGCGTCGGCGGGTTCCAGTACAACTCGCAGTTCGCCCAGGCCGCCCAGAAGTCCGACCTGATGATCGTCGCCTCGTTCGAGATCCGCGTCGGCGAGCGCGTCGCGCCCGGCACGGTCGCGATCCCCGCCGACGTCCTGCTGTCACAGCTGGGCGAGTCCAACCCGACGATCGACGCCGCCGACGCCCGCGACCTGCTCGGCGCCCAGCTGGCCTCGGTGCCGGTCGGCGTCTCGCTGACCTTCGCCCCCGCCGCGGTGCTGCCGAGCGTCGTGCTCGGGCTGGCCGTCGGCGACCTGCTGCCGCTTCCCCACCCGCAGCACCGCCCGCTCGAGATCAGCGTCGACGGCCAGCCCGTCGGCCGTGCCGCCGTCGGAGCCGCCGGCTCCCGTCTGGCCGGCATCGTCGTCTCCACCTCCCTGACCGGCACCGAAGAAGGAACCTCATGACCGGCACGACCATCACCCTGCACACCGCGGCGGTCGAGGCGCTGGTCGCCCAGCTGCCGACGCCCACGCCCCTGCGTGCCGTGGCCGTCGATCCGGCCTCCGCGCACGGCCTCCGCCTCGCGGGTCCGTCCGTCGTGGTCACGTCGTTCGTCGGGTCGGTCTCGGCCGACACCGCGGTCCTGCTGGCCGACATGGACCAGCTCGCCGCCGCCGCCGCGGGCACCGACAACCCGATGGTCTCGGTCTCGGACGTCCTGCGTCCCGCGCTCGAGGCCGCGACGGGCGTGCTCGGCACCGGCGTGCTCGGCGAGAGCCGTCGCGAGTCGGCCGACGCGCTCCTGACCGACCCCGAGACGGTCGTCTTCGAGCTGACGGCCGCGGGTCAGCCCGCCGGCTGGTTCGCCCTGCGCCTCCGCGAGACCGGCACGATCGGCGGCTCGTCGCCCGTGGCTCCGACCGTGGGCGCGGTGTCGACCGGCAACCTCGGTCGCATCAACAACGTCGAGATGGCCCTGACGGTCGAGATCGGCCGCACCCGCATGTCGGTCCGCGACGTCCTGGGCCTCGAGCCCGGTGCCGTCATCGAACTCGACCGCTCGGCCGGCGCCCCCGCGGACGTGCTGCTCAACGGTCGCCTGATCGCGCACGGCGAGGTCGTCGTCGTCGACCAGGACTACGCCGTCCGCATCACCAAGATCCTCGACGTCGCCGACGGCATCGCCTGATCGTGGACACCGTCGTCGTCGGCCTGCGGGTCGTCCTCTCGTTGGGCGTCGTCCTCGCCCTGCTCTGGGTGCTGCAGAAGCGCCTGGTGAAGGGCGGTCGTGCGGGCTCCCGCGCCACGTCGCAGGTCTCGGTCGTCGCCCGTCAGGGTGTCGGCGCGAAGGCCAGCGTCGTGGTGGTCGACGTCGAGGGCGAGCGTCTCGTGCTCGGCGTGACCGAGTCGTCCGTGACCGTCCTCGCGGCCGCCGACCGTCCCGTCGACGCCGGCGCCCTGACGCTCGTCCCCGAGCCCGAGGAGTCCGCGACCGAGTCCGTCACGCAGGAGGCGCGGGTCACGTCGATCGCCCCCGCCGCGTTCGCGTCCGTCCTCTCCGCCGAGGGCGCCGCGGCCCGCGACGAGCTGCCCGCCCGCCCGGCCGACGCGACCCCCGTCGCCGCGACCCCCGTCGAGTTGCTGCGCCCCCGCGGCGCCGCCCGCCGTGCCGCCGTCTCGCGTCCTCGTGACCTCGACGCCCGTCGTCGCGGTCGCACCGCCAAGTCGATCGAGGGCTCGATCCTCGCACCCGACACCTGGCGTCAGGCGGCCGCGGCCCTGCGCAGCGGACGAGTCGGATGACCGGCCGCCGGTCGTCCGCGTCCCCGACCCGCCCCTCCTTCGCGTCCGCCCTGCGTCGCCTCGCCCGCCCGACGCTGCGGGACGGCCTGCACGGGGCCCCCCTCGGCCGCTCCCTGGCGGCCGCACCCGTGCGCTTCGCCGACACGCGCTTCGCCCGGGCCGTCGTCGTCACGCTGCTCGCGCTCGTCGTGGCGTCCGCCCTCATCATGTTGATCGGTCAGCAGGCGAACGCGGCCCCCGTCTCGCCGACGGCCCCCACCGCTCCCACCGCCCCGGCCACGGACGGCACCGACGCCACCACCGGCACGACCCCCACCGACTTCACCGACACCGACCAGACCACGTCGGACGGCACCGGCTCGGGCGGCCTGAGCATCGACATCAACGGCCCCGACGGTGCGCCCAGCCAGGCCGTCGTCACCCTGATCGGCATCACGCTGCTGAGCGTGGCGCCCGCGCTGCTGCTGATGATGACGTCGTTCACGAAGATCTTCGTGGTGCTCGCGATGACGCGGAACGCGCTCGCGCTGCCGTCGATCCCGCCGAACCAGGTGCTCGCGGGGCTGGCCCTGTTCCTGAGCCTGTTCATCATGGCTCCGATCCTGACCCACATCAACACGGACGCCGTGCAGCCCTACCTCGACGGCCGCCTCGACCTGCAGGGCGCGATCGACGCCGGCATCGCGCCGTTGCGGGAGTTCATGCTCGCCCACACCCGCGAAGAGGACCTCGCGCTGATGACCCGGTCGGCGAACCAGCCGAACCCCGACAGCCAGGCCGACGTGCCCATGCTGACGCTCATCCCGTCCTTCATGATCAGCGAGCTGCGCGCCGCGTTCATCATCGGCTTCGTGATCTTCATCCCCTTCCTCGTCATCGACCTCGTCGTCAGCGCCGCGCTCATGTCGATGGGCATGATGATGCTGCCGCCGGTGATGATCTCGCTGCCGTTCAAGATCCTGCTGTTCGTCCTCGTCGACGGCTGGGGCCTCATCATCAAGAGCCTCATCGAGAGTTACCAGGTGGGTGCCTGATGGATTCCAACGCCGTCCTCGACCTCTCGATGCAGGCCCTGATCATCACGGGCAAGCTCGCCGCGCCCGTGTTGATCACCTCGCTCGTCGTCGGTTTCGCGATCTCGCTGCTGCAGTCGATCACGCAGATCCAGGAGGTCACCCTCTCGTTCGTGCCGAAGGCCGTCGCCGTCGGCATCGCACTCATCGTCACCGGACACTGGATGATCAGCGAGATGGTGTCGTTCACGACCATGGTGTTCGACCGCATCCCCCAGCTGCTCAGCGGCGGGTAGGGACGCACCGTGTCGTTCGACCTCAGCTGGCTCGAGGCCACCCTCCTCGCCGCCGTGCGCATGACCGCGTTCCTCGTGATCGCGCCTCCGTTCTCGTACCGGGCCTTCCCGGCGAGGGTGAAGGCCATGCTCGGCATCGGGCTCACGCTCGCCGTCGCGCCCCGCGTCGCCCCCGGCTACGTGTCCCTCGAGACGGGACCGTTCGTCATGGCCCTCGTGCTCGAGCTCGTCGTCGGCGCCGTGCTGGGCTTCCTGGTGTTCGTCGCCTTCGCCGCGGTGCAGGCGGCCGGCAGCCTGATCGACCTCTTCGGCGGCTTCACGCTCGCCCAGGCGTTCGACCCGCAGTCGATGGTCAACGGCGCGCAGTTCACCCGGTTGTTCCAGATGACCGCGCTCGCCCTGATGTTCGCGACCGGGGGGTACCAGCTGATCATCGGCGGCCTCACGCGGTCGTTCGACGCCGTGCCGCTCGGGCTCGGCATGGACCTCTCCCGTCCGGTCGAGCTGCTGACGACCGGCGTCAGCCAGCTCTTCCTCTCGACCATCCAGATCGCCGGGCCGCTCTGCGTCGTGCTGTTCCTCGCCGACGTCGGCCTCGGGCTGCTCTCCCGCGTCGCGCCGGCCCTCAACGCCTACGCGATGGGCTTCCCGCTCAAGATCCTCATGACGGTCATGCTGGCCGGCGGCGTCTTCCTCGCCCTGCCCGGCGTCGTGGCCTCGTTGACCGGCGACGCCGCCGACATGCTGCTGGGGGTGGGCTGACATGGCGGACGACTCCGGCGAGCGCTCCGAGGCCGCGACCGAGAAGCGGATGAAAGAGGTCCACTCGAAGGGCCAGCTGTCCCGGTCGCAGGACCTCAGCGCCTGGGTGGGCGTCGGCGCCGCCGCCGTGATGATCCCCTCGACCATCGAGCGCGCCTCCTCGGCGGGCGTCGACCAGATGTTCTCGATCCGCCAGGCCATCACGCACCCCGACTCGGCGACCGTGGTCACCGAGCTGATGCAGGGCGCGGGTTCGATGGGGGCCACGATCGGGCCCATGCTGGCCGTCGTCGGCGTGGCCGTCCTCGCGACGGCGATCGTGCAGGGCGGCGTGCACATCAAGCGCATGACCGGCAACTACGAGCAGTTCAACCTGCTCAACGGCCTCAAGAACACCTTCGGCACGCAGGCGCTCTGGAACGGCGCGAAGGCGTTGATCAAGACGACCGTCGTCGGCCTCGTGCTCTGGTTCGCGATCCAGGGTCTGATGCCCGTGCTCATGAGCGGCGGCGGCCTCAGCGTCTCGGCCGTGCTCGAGGAGGCCAAGGCCGGCACCGGCATCCTGATCAAGGCCGCGATCGCGGCCGGCCTGCTGCTCGCCTTCGCCGACGTGTTCGTCGTCATGCGCCGCAACCGCAAGAAGACCCGCATGACCAAGAAAGAGGTCAAGGACGAGAACAAGTCGAGCGACGGCGACCCCCTGGTCAAGTCGCAGCGGCGTTCCCGTCAGCTCGCGATGAGCCGCAACCGCATGATCGGGGCCATCGCCGACGCCGACGTCGTCATGGTGAACCCGACCGACTACGCCGTGGCGGTCAAGTACGAACCCGGCAAGTCGGCTCCGCGCGTCGTCGCGAAGGGCGCCGGCACGGTCGCCGCCCGCATCCGCGAGCAGGCCACCGCCGACGGCGTCCCGCTCGTCGTCGACGTCCCGCTGACCCGAGCCCTCCACGCCGCCTGCGGCCTGGGCGAGGAGATCCCCGTCGACCTCTACACGCCGGTCGCCCGGGTGCTCACCTTCGTCATGGCGCTCAAGGCCCGCGGCACGCTGAAGGGGACGCACACGCCGCCCCGCGTCACCACGGCCGACGAGGTGGCCGGCGTCCTGGCTCCCGAGTCGCTCGAGGCCGACGCCGTGCCCCGCCGCCTCCGCATCGCCCGCGAGGCCGCGACCGGCGCGACCGGCGCGACCGGCACGACCTCCGCACCGTCCCGCACCGCGCCTCCTGCGCTCTCCCGCTCCGTCCGCCCCGCCACCCCTGGAGGCACCCGATGAAGTCCACCCTGCCCAAGCTCGCCGTCCCGGTCGGCATCGTCGGCATCGTGCTGCTGCTCGTCGTGCCGGTGCCCGCGCCGATGCTCGACGTGCTGATCATCCTCAACATCCTCTTGGCGCTGGTGATCCTGCTGACGACGCTCTTCGTCAAGAAGCCGCTCGACTTCTCGGTCTTCCCGTCGCTGCTGCTCGTGGCGACGCTGTTCCGCCTCGGGCTCAACGTGGCCTCGACGCGCCTCGTGCTCGGCGACGGCTTCGCCGGCGACGTCATCGCGGCGTTCGGGCACGTCGCCGTGAGCGGCTCGATCATCATCGGCTCGGTGATCTTCCTGATCCTCGTCGTGATCCAGTTCGTGGTCGTGACCAAGGGTGCCGAGCGCGTCGCCGAGGTGGGCGCCCGGTTCACCCTCGACGCCATGCCGGGCAAGCAGATGGCCATCGACGCCGACCTCAACGCGGGCCTCATCACCGACGAGGTCGCCAAGCAGCGTCGCGCCGACGTCAGCGCCGAGGCCGACTTCTACGGCGCCATGGACGGTGCGTCGAAGTTCGTCAAGGGCGACGCGATCGCCGGCATCATCATCATCATCATCAACCTGGTCGGCGGCATCGCGATCGGCGCGCTGCAGAACGGCATGGCGATCGGCGACGCCCTCTCGCACTACGGACTGCTCACCATCGGCGACGGCCTGACCACGCAGATCCCCGCCCTGCTGATGGCCGTCTCGACCGGCATGATCGTCACCCGCTCGGGCGCCGACACCGAGATGGGCGCGCAGGCCGCGTCGCAGCTCGGCCAGTCGCGCATCGCGCTCGCCGTGGCCGGGACCGCCGCCATCGGCATGGGCTTCATCCCCGGCATGCCGATCGTCGCGTTCCTGCTGATCGGTGGGGCGCTGCTGCTCGTCGCCTACCGACTCGGCGTGGCCGCCAAGGCCGAGGAGGCGCGCGCGGCCCTCGCGGAGCAGCAGGCGGCGGTCGTCGCCCCCACCGACACGACCGACGACCTGCTCGAGCAGATGCGGGTGCACGCGCTCGAGATCCTGCTCGCGCCCGACCTCGTCGACATGGTCGGGGGAGCGTCGGACGACCTGCTCGGCCGGGTCAAGGCCCTGCGTCGCAAGATCGCGGTCGACCTCGGCATCGTCGTGCCGCCCGTCCGCACCCGGGACAGCGTCGACCTGCCGCCGGCCACCTACTCGATCCGCATCGCGGGCGTCGAGGCCGGACGCGGTCAGGCGCCGGCCCGCTCCGTGCTGGCCCTCGGCGACGCGCTCGACGGCCTGCCCGGCACCGCCACGGTCGAGCCGGTCTTCGGCCTCGCCGGCAAGTGGGTGCCCGCCGAGATGCGCCACAGCGCCGAGATGACCGGCGCCACGGTGATCGACCGCGTCTCGGTGCTCGTGACGCACCTGTCGTCGATCATCGCCGACAACGCCGCCCGACTGCTCACCCGCGAGGACGTCCGCGTGCTGACCGAGGGCGTCAAGCAGGTCAACGCCCCGGCCGTCGACGACCTCGTGCCGAACATGCTGTCGCTCGCCGAGCTGCAGCGCGTCCTCCAGGGCCTGCTGTCGGAGCGCATCCCGATCAACGACCTCGCGCGGATCTGCGAAGGGCTGACGTTGCGCGCGAAGGTGTCGACCGACCCGGAGGGACTCGTCGAGGCGGCCCGCGCCTCCCTGGGCCCCGCGCTCACGGCGCAGTACCTCGACGGCCGCGTGCTGCGGGTCATCATGATCGACCCGACCCTCGAGCAGTCGATGCTCGAGGGGCTGCGACCGAGCGACCAGGGGACGCAGATCCTGCTCGACGGGCACCGTGTCGAGCAGGTGCTCGGGTCGCTGCGCGAGGCCGTGCAGTCGGTCGAGGCGCAGGGTCTCAGCGCGGTGCTGGTCTGCGCCCCGGCGTTGCGACCGGCCATCCACCGACTCGTGTCGGCGCAGCAGAACGGCCTGCCGGTGCTGTCGTACCAGGAGGCCACCGCCGCCGGCTCGACCATCGAGACCGTAGGCGTCGTCCGCGCGACCGACTCGATCGTGGCCTGAGATGCCGACCACGATCGTCATGACCGGCGAGACGCTCGACGGGCTGCGCCGCGAGGTGCGGGCGACCCACGGGGCCTCGGCGCGCATCGTCGCGGCGCAGAAGGTGACCGTCGGGGGAGTCGGCGGCTTCTTCGCCCGCAAGCACTACGAGGTCACCGTCGAGGTGCCCGACCCCGCGATCGACCTGCCCGTCGCCCGGGTGCGCATCACGACGCCGGTGCCGGCCGAGCGTGCGGGCATCGCGGCGTTGCTGGCGTCGGCCGACGAGGCCGAGGACGCCCTGCAGGCGGGGGCTCCGGCAGCCCGGGCCGCCTGGTCGGCGTCGCTGGCCGCGGGGGACGCGGCCGCGACGGCGGCGACGCCCGCGCGCGACGGCTTCGACGACGTGCTGACCGGTTCGGCCGTGCCCGTGAGCCCGCGTCGGGCCGCCCGCGCCGCGGCGGCCGCGGCGACGGGTCCCGGCGAGGCCTCGGCCTCGCCGTCGAGCGCAGGAGGCGCGGTGCCGGTCGCGTCCCCGGCCGACGTCTCGACGCGCACCGACGCGTTCGCCTCGATCATGGACGACCTCACCTTCAACGGCATCGCTCCGGCCGCCGGTGCCGCCGCCGGCCTCGGAGCCGGTGTCGCGGCGACGGGCCCGGGCTCCACCGCTGTCGCCGACGGTGACGCCGCCGACCCCGACGCGCCGCACGGGGCCGCTCCCCGTCGGACGGCGGCGTCGCTCGCGGCCGCTGCCGACGCCCTCGCCGCGCAGGCCCGGGCCGTGGCCTCCCCGGGCGTGCCGCCCGCCCCCGACGTGTCGCGCGGGGCAGGCGACCTCGTCGTGGTCGTCGGCCGCCCCGGCGACGCCTTCCGCGTGGCCGCCCAGATGGCCTCGACGTTCGGGCTGCGCTCCGTGGACGTGTCGGATCGCCGGAGCGGCATCCTGGCCCGGGCCACCGGCGTGCACGAGAACTCGGCCGTCGTGACGGCCCTCGCCTGGGACGCGGCCGCTCCCGCCGCCCTCGAGGCGATCGCCGCCGACCAGGTCTGGGTCGCGGTCGACGTCGGCCGCAAGCACGACGACACGGCCCGCTGGGTCGAGGCCGTCCGGGCGGTCGCGCCCGTGGTCGCGGCCGCCGTGGTCGGCGAGGACGACACGGCGACCCCGGGCACGGTGCACCTGCTCGGCGTGCCGGTGGGCTGGCGCGAAGGAGGCGCAGGCCGCTGAGCCGCGCCTCCTGCGGTGGTCGTCCTCCCGCGATGGTGCCTCGTGGCCGGTGTCGTCCCGCGATAGCCGACCCGCGCCTCCTGCCTGTCGTCGCGACCGGAGCGCCCCGCGCTCGGTAAGCTGGTCCGATGCTGGTGCTGACACGCAAGGTCGGAGAACGCATCGTGATCGGCGACGACATCGTCATCACGGTGCTCGACTCCCGTGGCGACGGCGTGCGCATCGGGATCGACGCACCGCGCGGGGTCAAGATCCAGCGCGAAGAGGTCATCAAGGCCGTGACCGAGGCCAACGTCGAGGCGGCCAAGGCCCCCGACGACGCCGAGGCCCGCCTGCGTGCCGCCCTCGGCGCCCCCGCGCCCCGCGCCGACCAGTAGTCCGCCGCGCGGCCCCCGCCGCACCTGGCCCGGCCGCTCTGGCCTCGTGCCGCGGCGCGCTCGTGCCGCCCCGCCGCCGTGCCCTCACGCCGCCACGAGATGGACACAGCGCCACCTTTTCGCCTGGCGTCGTGTCCACATCGTGGCGGGATGCCGGAGAGAACCGCAGCCTCTGACGGTTCTGACATTGCAGATAAGAATGTTGCTACCTTCGTCGCATGTACGAAAGCCGCCTCCGATGTCACTCGCCAGCTGCCACCGACCACGTCGCCGGCGAGTCGGCGAGGTCGACGATCCTCGATGCCCTGCCCGACTACCTGTTCCTCCGCGGGGGCGCCAGGTGACGGCGGTGTCGCTGTGGGGGGTCGGCCACGACGTGGTGGACACCAAGGGGGCGCGGCGCCCCGTCCTCGAGCAGATCTCGTTCACCGTGGCGAGGGGTGAGACCGTGGCGCTCATGGGGCCCTCCGGGTCCGGAAAGTCGTCGATCCTCGGGTGTGTGGCCGGGCTGCAGGACTGTTCGACGGGTCGCGTCGACGTCCTCGGTGGCGACATCCAGGCGCTCGACGCCGCAGGCCGTGCGTGGGTCCGGGCTCACCACGTCGCCCTCCTCCTCCAGGGGGATGACCTCCTGCCGGCTCTGACGGTCCGGGAGAACGTCGAACTCCTCCATCGCATCCGCGGCGAGAGGCCCCCGGCTGACGTGATCGACGACGCCCTTCGTCGCGTCGGACTCGCCGACAGGTCCGACGAACTGCCCGAGGGTCTGTCGGGTGGCGAGAGGCGCCGGGTCGCACTGGCCCGGGTCGCCGTCCAGCCGCCTCACGTCACACTGCTCGACGAACCGACCGACGGGCTCGACCCGAGATCGGTCGACGCCGTGGTCCAGATGATCCGCATCCGTGCCCGTGCCGGCTCGGCGGTCCTCGTCGTGACACACGATCCGAGGGTGGCGTCCGCTGCCGATCGCGTCGTCTTCGTCGACCGGGGCCGAGTGCGCCATGACGTGACCGGTCCGACTCCGGAAGGGCTCGAGGCCATCTTCCGTTCGGCTGGCACGGCATGACGGTCTGGCTGGCCTGGAGGTCGATCCGTGCAGACCCCCGGGCGGCCCTCGCCGCCACGATCGTCGCCTTCGTCTCGACCTCGGCCCTGACCTTGGCGCTGGGAATCGCGGTGTCATCCGAGATCATGCGGTGGGTCGAGCCCGATCCGGTGGACGCCGACGTGAGCCCGGTCGTCGTCGCCACGGCGATGGCGACGGTCGTCGTCCTGATCCGCGTGCACGCACTCGCCGTGCGCGGCGACGAGGTACAGAGCGCCCTCCTGTCGACCGCAGGGCTGGGTCCGAGGCACGTCGTTCGTCTCGCACTCGCCCGGGCAGGGGCCTGCGCCGTCCTCGGGTCGGTCTTCGCCGCGCCACTCGCCCACCTCCTCGTCCTGGTGCTGGTCCGTCTTGCCCTCGACGCCGTCGTCCCCTCGTTCGTGCTGCTGGTCGGCGGCAGCCTGTCGTGGACGTGCAGCGCTGCGTCCGTCGTGGCGCTGTCCCTGCTGTCGGCGCGCTCGGCAGCCTCCAGGGCTTCCACGCGCCTCCCGGCTCGGGTCCTCCGCGGCGAGGGGGCGGATCACACGGTGGCTGCCGCCCCGCCCGCAGGTCGCATCGGCGTCGTCGCCGCGATGTGGCTCGCGTTCGTCTTGCCCGTCGCGGCCCTCGTCCTCGTCTGGGACGGGCTGACGGCGACCGTCACGTCCGGCGCGGAGTTCTTCGACCAGGCCGACGTCGCCGCGTTCTCCGAGCTCGCGTTCTTCACGCCTGCCCTTCGGTTGCTCGCGCTGCAGTCGACGGCGGGTGTCGTGTCGGTCGCCAGTGTGGTGCTCCTGTACCCGTCCTTCGTGCCCTGGTTCGTCCGCCGATGGACACGGCTGGTGCCCCCTGGCAGAGGAATCGCCTGGCGGATCACGACGGCCCGGGCCGTCCACGGGACCGTGTCCGCCGTGTCGACGACGGTGACCGTCGGCGTCTTCGTCGGTCTCGTCATGGCGACCGGGTCGGCACTCGACCTGGCCGTCATGCTCGGAGTGTCACCCGCCGGAGCCTCGGGGCCACAGTGGCGTCAGACGGCTCTGGCCCTCGGGCCTGCATCGGCCGTGGCGCTCGCGGGTGCGGCCGCCTCCACCTTGCTCCGCGGCCCTCGCCGCGACCCCGACCGACTCCACTTGTCCGCACACGGGGCGCGACCCGCCGTCGCCCGACGGATCACCCTGGCAGAGGGGTTGGTCGTGGTCTTCACGGCCACACTGCCCGTCGGACTCGTCGTGGCGACGTCGACGGGTTTCTCGCTCGCGCTCGCCGTGTCCACCGGGGTGCAGGTGACCCCCACCCTGCCCGACGTCGTCCCCGTCGTCGTCGCGACGGCCCTCGCCGCGGCCGCCGTCGTGGGCGCCACGGGGGCGGCCCACTGGCTCGACCGGGGCGTCGTCAGCGCGCCCCGAACACGCTCCGTGACGGCTCGGGCGAGGGCACGGCCGTCGCGTCGGTGACGACGGGCGCCCCGGCGACGAAGTCGCGCAGCTCACGGCCGTGGACGACCTTGGCCGGCAGCGGGTCCGACGAGTAGAGCCGGGGCATGCGGTCGGTCGGCAGCGGCGACGGCGAACCGATCAGCACGACGTTGCCGAAGCGACGGCCCTTGAGCGTCGCGGGGTCGGCCACGGCGACGACGTGCTCGAACACGGTCGCGAGGGTCGACGCCTGGCCGCGGGCGAAGGCCAGCCCCGCGCCGTCGGCCGAGTTGACGATCAGCATGCCGGTCGGCGACAGGAACTCGGCCGCCGCCGTGTAGAACTCGAGCGACGTGACGTGGGCGGGGATCTGCGAGCCACCGAACACGTCGACGATCAGCAGGTCGACCGTGCCGCGCAGTCCGGCGGGCAGCTTCACCATGACCTCGCGGGCGTCGCCGTAGCGCACCCGGATCGAGGCCCCCCGCGGCAGCGGCAGGGTCTCGCGCACCAGGGCCACGAGGTCGGCCTCGAGCTCGATCACCTGCTGGCGCGAACCCGGTCGGGTGGCCTCGACGTAGCGCGGCAGGGTCAGGGCGCCGGCGCCGAGGTGCAGTGCGGTGACCGGCCCCTCGGGCAGCAGGTCGACGGCGTGCCCGATGCGCCGGACGTACTCGAAGGCCAGGTGCGTCGGGTCGTCGAGGTCGACGTGCGACTGGGGCGTGCCGTCGACGACGAGGGTGTACGAACCGGGGCGGTGCCGGTCCTCGTCCACGCGGGCGAGACCCGCCCCGATCGAGATCTCGACGGGCGGGTCGTCGTGCTGTGCGGCCATGCCCCAAGCCTCCCATCCCGGGGACGAGGAGGCGCGCGCGGCCCTCGATCCCGTGGAATGCCTGTGCATGCGCCCGGGTTATACCGAAGCTCGGGCGAAAGGTCAACGACAGGGCTTGCCAGGCGTGTCCGGGGCGACCTAGTATGGACCTTTGCGCTCCCCGTGCGTCCTGTCGTCATATTGCGGTCGACAACGTCTCGAGACACCCACCCCCGAATATGACGGCGGGGTGGATGGTGTCCGCCGGGTAGGGCCGTTCACTCACTCACCACATACTGTCCGACAGTGATGACCCGACGGGGTCCACGGAGGTTACTTCCTTGGCTGCTGCGAACAACGCATCCACCAACTCACCCAAGAACGGTCGCAACGCATCGCGGCTCTCGTTCGCCAAGATCACCGACACGCTGACGGTCCCCGACCTGCTGGCGCTCCAGACCGAGAGCTTCGACTGGCTCGTCGGCAACGACATCTGGAAGGACCGCCTCGCCGAGGCGACCGAGCAGGGTCGCACCGACCTGGCCCTCCACTCGGGCCTGGAAGAGATCTTCGAAGAGATCTCGCCGATCGAAGACCTCGGCGAGACCATGCAGCTCTCGTTCACGGCCCCCGAGCTCGAAGAGCCCAAGTACACGATCGACGAGTGCAAAGAGCGTGGCAAGACCTACGCCGCGCCGCTCTACGTGAACGCCGAGTTCATGAACCACCTCACCGGTGAGATCAAGACCCAGACGGTCTTCATGGGCGACTTCCCGCTCATGACCGAGCGTGGCACGTTCATCATCAACGGCACCGAGCGTGTCGTCGTCTCGCAGCTCGTCCGCAGCCCGGGCGTCTACTTCGAGCGCGCCTCCGACAAGACCAGCGACAAGGACATCTACTCGGCTCGCGTCATCCCGAGCCGTGGTGCCTGGCTCGAGTTCGAGATCGACAAGCGCGACCAGGTCGGCGTGCGCATCGACCGCAAGCGCAAGCAGAGCGTGACCGTCTTCCTCAAGGCCCTCGGCCTGACGAGCGAAGAGATCATGGAGGAGTTCAAGGGCTTCGCCTCGATCGAGGCCACCCTCGAGAAGGACGCCATCCTCACCAAGGAAGAGGCGCTCAAGGACATCTACCGCAAGCTCCGTCCGGGCGAGCAGGTCGCTGCCGAGGCCGCGCGTGCGCTCCTCGACAACTTCTACTTCAACCACAAGCGCTACGACCTGGCCAAGGTGGGTCGCTACAAGATCAACCGCAAGCTCGGCATCGACGCGCCCCTGGGCGACTCGGTCCTGACCGTCGACGACATCGTCGCGACGATCAAGTACCTCGTGTCGCTGCACGCCGAAGAGAAGTCGATGAACGGCACGCGCGACGGCGAGCCCGTCCAGCTGCGCCTCGACGTCGACGACATCGACCACTTCGGCAACCGTCGCATCCGCGCGGTCGGCGAGCTGATCCAGAACCAGGTCCGCACCGGTCTGTCGCGCATGGAGCGCGTCGTCCGTGAGCGCATGACCACGCAGGACATCGAGGCGATCACGCCGCAGACCCTGATCAACGTGCGCCCCGTCGTCGCCGCGATCAAGGAGTTCTTCGGCACCTCGCAGCTCTCGCAGTTCATGGACCAGAACAACCCGCTCTCGGGGCTGACGCACAAGCGTCGTCTGAGCGCGCTCGGCCCCGGCGGTCTGTCGCGTGAGCGCGCCGGCGTCGAGGTCCGTGACGTCCACCCCTCGCACTACGGCCGCATGTGCCCGATCGAGACCCCTGAAGGCCCGAACATCGGCCTGATCGGTTCGCTCGCGTCCTTCGCGCGCATCAACTCGTTCGGCTTCATCGAGACGCCCTACCGTCGCGTGGAGAAGGGCAACGTCACCACGACGATCGACTACCTCACCGCCTCCGAAGAAGACGACTACGTCGTCGCCCAGGCGAACGCGCCCCTCGACGACAAGTTCGACTTCGTCGACGACAAGGTGCTCGTCCGCAAGAAGGGCGGCGAGGTCGAGCTCGTCGACAAGGCCGAGGTCGACTACATGGACGTCTCGCCGCGCCAGATGGTGTCGGTGGCCACGTCGCTCATCCCGTTCCTCGAGCACGACGACGCGAACCGCGCCCTCATGGGTGCGAACATGCAGCGTCAGGCCGTCCCGCTCGTCCGCAGCGAGAGCCCCCTCGTCGGCACCGGCATGGAGGGCTACACCGCGATCGACGCCGGTGACGTCGTCACCGCCGACGCCGCGGGCGTGGTCTCCGAGGTGTCGGCCGACGTCGTCACCGTCCAGCTCGACGACGGCGGCACGCAGGACTACTACCTGCGCAAGTTCGACCGCTCGAACCAGGGCGCCAGCTACAACCACCGCGTGATCGTCGACGCCGGCCAGCGCGTCGAGGTCGGCGAGGTCATCGCCGACGGTCCCGCGACCGAGAACGGCGAGCTCGCGCTCGGCAAGAACCTGCTCGTCGCGTTCATGCCCTGGGAGGGCTACAACTACGAGGACGCGATGATCCTGTCGCAGAACCTCATCAAGGACGACACGCTCTCGTCGATCCACATCGAAGAGTACGAAGTCGACGCCCGCGACACGAAGCTCGGCAAGGAAGAGATCACCCGTGATCTCCCCAACGTCAGCCCCGACCTGCTGGCCGACCTCGACGAGCGCGGCATCATCCGCATCGGTGCCGAGGTGCGCCCCGGCGACATCCTCGTCGGCAAGGTCACGCCCAAGGGCGAGACCGAGCTCAGCGCCGAAGAGCGCCTGCTGCGCGCGATCTTCAACGAGAAGAGCCGTGAGGTCCGCGACACGTCCCTGAAGGTGCCCCACGGCGAGCAGGGAACGGTCATCGGCGTCAAGGTCTTCGACTCGCAGGACGGCGACGACGAGCTCGGCTCGGGCGTCAACCAGCGCGTCGTCGTCTTCATCGCCCAGAAGCGCAAGATCACGGCGGGCGACAAGCTCGCCGGTCGTCACGGCAACAAGGGCGTCATCTCGACGATCCTGCCGGTCGAGGACATGCCGTTCCTCGCGGACGGCACGCCGGTCGACATCATCCTCAACCCGCTGGGCGTCCCCGGTCGGATGAACTTCGGCCAGGTGCTCGAGATCCACCTCGGGTGGATCGCGGCGCAGGGCTGGAACGTCGAAGGCGTCCAGGAGTGGGCGAAGAACCTGCCCGAAGAGGCGCTCAGCGCCGCTCCCGGCACGAAGGTCGCCACCCCGGTGTTCGACGGTGCCGCCGAGCGCGAGATCGAGGGTCTGCTCGACTCGACCCTGCCGACCCGCGACGGTGAGCGTCTGATCGGTTCGTCCGGCAAGGCGCGCCTGTTCGACGGTCGCTCGGGTGAGCCGTTCCCGAACCCGATCTCGGTCGGTTACATGTACATCCTGAAGCTGCACCACCTCGTCGACGACAAGATCCACGCGCGTTCGACGGGCCCGTACTCGATGATCACGCAGCAGCCGCTGGGTGGTAAGGCACAGTTCGGTGGCCAGCGCTTCGGTGAGATGGAGGTCTGGGCCCTCGAGGCCTACGGCGCCGCGTACGCGCTGCAAGAGCTCCTGACCATCAAGTCGGACGACATCCTCGGCCGCGTGAAGGTGTACGAAGCCATCGTCAAGGGCGAGAACATCCAGGAGCCCGGCATCCCCGAGAGCTTCAAGGTCCTCATCAAAGAGATGCAGTCGCTCTGCCTGAACGTCGAGGTCCTCTCGGCCGACGGCCAGACGGTCAGCCTGCGCGACACGGACGACGAGGTCTTCCGTGCCGCCGAAGAGCTCGGCATCAACATCTCCTCCCGCTTCGAATCGTCGAACGTCGACGAGATCTAAGCCCCCTTCCCACAACGACACGTCGATACATCTGACAAGGGATTAAATTTTGATCGAAGCAACAACTTTCGATGAGCTGCGGATCGGCCTCGCCACTGCCGAGAACATCCGCGCCTGGTCGCACGGTGAGGTCAAGAAGCCGGAGACCATCAACTACCGCACGCTGAAGCCCGAGAAGGACGGCCTCTTCGGAGAGCAGATCTTCGGGCCGTCGCGTGACTGGGAGTGCGCGTGCGGCAAGTACAAGCGCGTCCGCTTCAAGGGCATCGTCTGCGAGCGCTGCGGCGTCGAGGTCACGAAGTCGTCCGTGCGTCGTGAGCGCATGGGCCACATCGAGCTCGCCGCTCCCGTCACGCACATCTGGTACTTCAAGGGCGTCCCCTCGCGCTTGGGCTACCTGCTCGACATGGCACCGAAGGACCTCGAGAAGGTCATCTACTTCGCGGCCTACATGGTCATCTCGATCGACGAAGAGGGCCGTCACGCCGACATGCCCGGGCTCGAGAACGAGCTCCGCCTCGAGATCAAGCAGCTCGAGTCGCAGCGCGACACGCGCATCGCCGACCGCCTCCAGAAGCTCGAGGACGACCTGGCCGTCCTCGAGGAAGAAGGCGCGAAGAGCGACCAGAAGCGTCGTGCGAAGGACGGCGCCGAGAAAGAGATGTCGCAGACGCGCAAGTCGTTCGACGAGGACATCAACCGCCTCGAGCGCGTCTGGGAGGACTTCCGCAGCCTCAAGGTCGGCGACCTCAAGCCCGAGGACGCCGTCTTCCACGAGCTGCAGGACCGCTTCGGCATCTACTTCGAGGCCCACATGGGCGCCGAGGCGATCAAGAAGCGCCTCGAGGGCTTCGACCTCACCACCGAGGCCGAGAACCTCCACCTGCAGATCTCCGAGGGCAAGGGTCAGAAGAAGATCCGCGCCATCAAGCGCCTGCGCGTCGTGAGCTCGTTCCTGGCCACCGGCAACTCGCCGGCCGCCATGGTCCTCGACGTCGTCCCGGTCATCCCGCCCGAGCTGCGTCCGATGGTGCAGCTGGACGGTGGCCGCTTCGCGACCAGCGACCTGAACGACCTCTACCGTCGCGTGATCAACCGCAACAACCGCCTCCGTCGCCTGCTCGACCTCGGTGCTCCCGAGATCATCGTGAACAACGAGAAGCGCATGCTGCAAGAGGCCGTCGACGCCCTGTTCGACAACGGTCGTCGCGGTCGTCCCGTCACGGGTACCGGCAACCGCGCCCTGAAGTCCCTGAGCGACATGCTCAAGGGAAAGCAGGGTCGCTTCCGCCAGAACCTGCTCGGCAAGCGCGTCGACTACTCGGGTCGTTCGGTCATCATCGTCGGCCCGACGCTGAAGCTGCACCAGTGCGGTCTGCCCAAGCAGATGGCCCTCGAGCTGTTCAAGCCGTTCGTCATCAAGCGCCTGATCGACCTGAGCCACGCTCAGAACATCAAGTCGGCCAAGCGCATGGTCGAGCGTTCGCGCCCGCAGGTCTGGGACGTCCTCGAAGAGATCATCCGCGAGCGCCCGGTGCTGCTGAACCGTGCGCCCACGCTGCACCGTCTCGGCATCCAGGCGTTCGAGCCCCAGCTGGTCGAGGGCAAGGCCATCCAGCTTCACCCGCTCGTCTGCGCGGCGTTCAACGCCGACTTCGACGGTGACCAGATGGCCGTGCACCTGCCGCTGTCCGTCGAGGCCCAGGCCGAGGCGCGCATCCTGATGCTCGCGTCGAACAACATCCTGAAGCCGTCCGACGGCCGTCCGGTGACCCTGCCCGCACAGGACATGATCATCGGTCTGCACTACCTCACGACGGTCACCGAGGGTGCCGAGGGTGAAGGCCGTGCCTTCTCGTCGGTCGCCGAGGCGATCCTCGCGAAGGACCAGGGCACGCTCGACCTCAACGCGATGGTCAAGATCCGCATGAACGGCGTGCACTTCGCCGAGGGCGAGGCTCCCGAGGGCTACGAGGTCGGGCAGGACATCCTGCTCGAGACGACCCTCGGTCGCGCGCTCTTCAACGAGAACCTGCCGGCGGACTACCCGTTCGTCCAGCAGGTGACCGACAAGGGCATGCTCTCGACGATCGTCAACGACCTCGCCGAGCGCTACCCGAAGGTCGCCGTCGCGGCGGCACTCGACAACATCAAGGACGCGGGCTTCTACTGGGCCTCGCGTTCGGGTGTCACCGTCGCGCTGTCCGACGTGCTCACGCCTCCGCGCAAGCCCGAGATCGTCGCGGGTTACGAGAAGCAGGCGGCCGCCGTGCAGTCCGAGTTCGACAAGGGTCTGATCTCGGACGCCGAGCGTCGCGCCGACCTGATCAAGATCTGGACGGAGGCCACGAACGAGGTCGCCGCCGAGATGCGCGCGAACTTCCCGATCGACAACACCATCAACCGCATGGTGACGTCGGGTGCTCGTGGTAACTGGCTGCAGGTGCGCAACATCGCCGGCATGCGAGGCCTGGTGAACAACCCGAAGGGTGACATCATCCCGCGCCCGATCATCTCCTCGTACCGCGAGGGTCTATCGGTGGCCGAGTACTTCATCGCGACGCACGGTGCCCGCAAGGGTCTGGCCGACACGGCCCTCCGTACGGCCGACTCGGGGTACCTGACCCGTCGTCTCGTCGACGTGTCGCAGGACGTCATCATCCGTGAGGACGACTGCGGCACCTCGCGCGGCCTCGAGATGCCGATCGCCGCACCCGACGCCAACGGCGTCATGGTGCGCGACGCGACCGTCGAGAACACCGTGTTCGCACGGTCGCTCGCGGCTGCCGCGGTGGACGCGAAGGGCACGGTGCTGGCCGAGGCCGGCGCCGACGTCGGAGACGTGCTGATCGACGAGCTCGTGGCGGCCGGTGTCGAGACCATCAAGGTCCGCTCCGTCCTCACCTGCGAGGCCGCCGTCGGTGTCTGCGCCCAGTGCTACGGCCGTTCGCTGGCCACCGGCAACCTGGTCGACATCGGTGAGGCCGTCGGCATCATCGCGGCCCAGTCGATCGGTGAGCCCGGCACGCAGCTGACCATGCGTACCTTCCACACCGGTGGTTCGGCCTCGGCCGACGACATCACGCAGGGTCTGCCCCGCGTGACCGAGCTGTTCGAGGCGCGTACCCCCAAGGGTGCGTCCCCGATCGCCGACTCGGCCGGTCGCATCACGATCGAGGACACCGACAAGGCTCGCCGCGTCATCCTGCAGCCCGACAACGGCGACGAAGAAGTGATCTACCCCGTGCTCAAGCGTTCGACCCTCCTCGTCGAGGACGGTCAGCACGTCGAGCTCGGTGAGCAGATCATCGCCGGTGCGGTGGACCCGAAAGAGGTCCTGCGCGTCAAGGGCGTCCGTGCGGTGCAGCAGCACCTCGTGGGTGGCGTCCAGGACGTCTACCGCTCGCAGGGCGTGCCGATCCACGACAAGCACATCGAGGTCATCGTCCGTCAGATGCTCCGCAAGGTCACGGTCGTCGACCACGCCGACACCGACCTGCTGCCCGGTGAGCTCGTCGACCGGTCGAAGTACAACGAGATCAACCGTGCGGCACTGACCGAGGGCAAGCGGACCGCGTCCGCTCGTCAAGAGGTCATGGGCATCACGAAGGCCTCGCTGGCGACCGAGTCGTGGCTGTCCGCCGCGTCCTTCCAGGAGACGACCCGCGTCCTGACGCAGGCCGCCATGGAAGGCAAGAGCGACCCGCTGGTCGGTCTGAAGGAGAACGTCATCATCGGAAAGCTCATCCCCGCGGGCACCGGCCTGTCGCGTTACCGCGACGTGTCGGTCGAGGCGACGGAAGAAGCGAAGGCAGAGCGGTACCCCAACCGCGTCTTCACCGACGACGCGTCGTTCAACGAAGCCGACCTGAGCTTCGTGGACTTCGACTCCTTCTCGTCGGACGACTTCACCCCCGGCACCTACAACTGAGAACCCCGTCAGGAGGCGCGGTGAGGGTCTGACCCCCACCGCGCCTCCTGAGGGCCTCACCTCGAAGGGCCCCGGCTCGCACTCCGTGCGGACCGGGGCCCTTCGTCGTCCCCTTCCGGTCCGAGCGGCGACGCGAGCGGGTGTTCCCCCGTCGGGCTGAGGCGACGGCGGGAGCCGACCCGGCAGGATGGAGGGATGCCTGACGACCAGCCCGACGAGACCGCCACCCTGACGACCGGCGTCGCCGCCACTGCCGCCGCCGCCACTGCCGCCGCCGTCGGAGCACCGGCCACACCGCCCCCGGTCGTCGTCGCCCGAGGCGAGGCCGCCGAGGGGGTCGGCATCGGCACGGCCGACCGCCCCGTCCGCGAGCGGGTGACGGCACCTGACGTCGTGGCGTCACCGGAGCCCGTCGCCGGTGTCACCTGGCGACCGCTCACCCTCGACGACCTCGTGCCCCTGCACGCGCTCTGTGCCCGCATCGGGTCGGTCGACCACCCCGACCGCGGCCATGCGCTCGAGGTCGTGCGTGACGACCTCACGTCGCCCGGCATCGACCTCGTGCGGGACAGCATCGTCGGCTTGGACGCCGACGGCCGCTTCGTCGCCTGGGGCCTCAGCCACCTCGGCCCGACGCGGGTCAGCCTCGTGCGGGTGGGGGTCCCCGGCGGTGTCGACCCCGGCCGACGCGGCGAGGGTCTCGGTCGCCGCCTCCTGGAGTGGCAACGGGTCCGGGGCGAGCAGCACCTGGCCACCTGTGACGAGGTGCTGCCGGCCGGTCTCGTGACCGACGTCGAGGAGGACGCCCTCGCCACGCGGGCGGCGTTCCGTCGGGCGGGGTTCGACGAGTCGCGGTGGTGGACCGAGCTGCGGCGCGACCTGACGGAACCGATCGAGCGCGTCGCGCTCGACCCGGCCGTCCGCCTGGTCACGATGACCGACGAGTGGGTCGAGGCGACGCGCCAGGCCCGCAACGACGCCTTCCGTGACCATTGGGGCAGCCAGCCGACGAGCGAGGAGCGGTGGGTCGGATGGTCGGTGCCGGCACGTTCCGGCAGGACCTCTCGCTGCTGGCCGTCGCCCGTCCCCTCGACGACCCCGAGGCCGTCGAGCAGGTCGTCGCGTTCGTGCTGAGCGACGTCGACCCCGAGGACTGGGCGGCCCTGGGGCGGCGGTGCGCCTACGTCGAGTACGTCGGCGTCCGGCGCTCCTGGAGGGGACGGCACCTCGCGCAGTCCTTGCTCGCATCCACGCTGGAGGCGCACGTGGCCGAGGGGCTCGAGGTCACCGTGCTCGACGTCGACTCCGTGAGCCCGACGGGCGCCCTGGGGCTCTACGCCCGGGCCGGGTTCGTCGCCGCGAGGCGCTCCGCCACGGTGGTCCGCGCCTACTGAGTCCGACCGGGGGGCGACCGGCGCACCCCTTCGAGGGGCACCCGCTCTGGGACGTGCCGCCGACGGCGTCGCCGCCGTAGCGTGAGGCAAGCTCGGACCCGACCCCGAGCGTCGAACGGCCTCGTCGTCCTACCCCCGAGGCCCTGTACTTCCGAGGAGGTACGCGTGGCTTCCATGACCGAGATCCTGATCTTGCACGGGCTGTTGCCGATCGAGCAGCTCGACGTGATCCCGCGCGGCCCTGCCGAGGAAGAGGCGTCCATCCGCGACCTCCTCTCGCGAGGCGTCGTCACCGAGATGCAGGTGGCGAGGGCCCGGGCCACCGCCGCCGACCTCGACTTCGTCGAGCTGATCGACTACCCGGTCGACCGCTCGGCCGTGACGATGGTGCCCGCGGCCGTGTGCCGACGGCACAAGGTCCTGCCGATCGGCGTGCGCGACGGTGCGTTGATCCTCGCCATGGAGGACCCGGGCGACGTCTTCGCGATCGACGACGTCCGCGCCGGCCTGCGCATGGGCGTCGACCCCGTCGTCGCCGAGAAGAACGACCTGCGCGCCGCCATCGACCGGTACCTGCGTGCCGACGACGAGCTGAACGACCTGACGTCGACCCTCGAAGAGGAGAGGGCGCACGAGACGGCGGCCGACATCACGGACGGCCCCGACGACGACGTGCCGATCGTCCGGTTCGTCAACCTGCTCGTCAGCCAGGCGATCACCGACCACGCCTCCGACATCCACATCGAGCCGTCCGAGACCGACGTGCGCATCCGGTACCGCATCGACGGCGTGCTGCACGAGATGCAGCCGGCGCCCAAGGCGATCCAGAACGGCGTGATCTCGCGCCTCAAGATCATGAGCGAGATCGACATCGCCGAGCGCCGCAAGCCGCAGGACGGCCGCATGTCGGTCCGCCACGGCGGGCGGCAGATCGACCTGCGGGTGGCGACGCTGCCGACCGTCTGGGGCGAGAAGGTCGTGATGCGCATCCTCGACAACTCGAACACCTCGATGAGCCTGCGCGACCTCAACCTGCTCGAGCGCAACTTCGACGTCTACGCCGAGTCGTACTCGAAGCCCTACGGCATGATCCTCGTCACCGGCCCCACGGGTTCCGGCAAGTCGACGACGCTGTACACGACGCTGAACGCCGTCGCCCGTCCCGAGATCAACGTCATCACGGTCGAGGACCCGGTCGAGTACCGGATGAAGGGCATCAACCAGGTGCAGGTCAACCCCAAGGCGGGCCTGACATTCGCGAGTGCGCTCCGCAGCATCCTGCGGTCCGACCCCGACGTCGTCCTGCTCGGCGAGATCCGCGACCACGAGACGGCGCAGATCGCGATCGAGGCGTCGCTGACCGGCCACCTCGTGTTGAGCACGTTGCACACGAACGACGCCCCGAGCGCGATCACCCGACTCACCGAGATGGGCATCGAGCCCTTCCTCGTCGGGTCGGCCATCGACTGCGTCGTCGCCCAGCGCCTCGCGCGCCGGCTCTGCGACCGGTGCAAGACGCCCACGGCCTACTCCCCGTTGCAGCTGGCCCACCTGAAGTTCCGGGTCGAGCCCGACGAGAACCCCACGGTGTACCAGCCGGTGGGCTGCCAGCAGTGCTCGAACACGGGCTACCGCGGCCGCATCGCGCTGCACGAGGTGATGAGCGTCTCCGAGGACATCGAGCGGCTCGCGGTGAGCCGTGCGTCCAGCGCCGAGATCGGCCGGGTCGCCCGCGAGCAGGGCATGTTGAGCCTGCGTCAGGACGGCTGGGAGAAGGCCAAGCTCGGCCTCACCAGCGTCGAAGAGATCCTGCGGGTCGTCGCGTGACGCCCGCCTCCGGCCGAGCCCGGACCGACCACGAGGAGCCCCTCTCATGAGCGCTTCGATCTACGACATCCCCGACGACGCAGCCGCCGAGGACGCCGCCCTCGCGGGGTGGACGCCGGGCCGTCCGGGCAACGAGGTCCGGTCCGCCACCGCGACCGCGACCGCGACCGCGACCGCGACCGCGACCGGCTCCGCGACCGCGTCGTCGACGGCTCCGGCCGACGCGTCGCCGTTCCCGTCCGCTCCCGCGTCGCCCGGTGGTGCCGCGACGGGTCCCGTCTACAGCCTCGACGGAGGCCAGGACCCGGTCATGGGCTGGACGCCCACGCGTGCCCCCTCGAGCCGTCGCGCCGCGCGGCTGGCCGAGGCGCTGGTCGACAAGGCCGCGCTCGCCGACCAGGAGGCCCTGCTCGTCCCCGACACCGGCCCCTCGCCCGTGCTGCCCCGATCGGCCGTGGCCCCGTCGTCGGTCTCCGCGCCCTCCTCCGTGGCCCCGTCGCCCGCGGCAACCGCCCCGGCACCGCTCAGCCCGCCCCCCGCCGGCCACGTGCTCCCGTCGACGCCGCGACCCGGCTGGGTCGACCCGCGTTTCGAGGAGCCGATCCGCGCCTCCCGGGCTCAGGCGTCCCCCCTGCAGGAGGCGCGGGCCGGCTCCGCGACGGACCTCGCCGCCCCCGCCCCCACCCTCGCGAACCCGGCCGCGGCCGGCACGACGGCCACGTCCGCGTCGCTCGCGTCGTCCTCGCCGTTCGCCGCCGAGGGCGTCGTCCTGCCGAGCCCTGCCGGCGCCTCGGCCGGCCCGACCGCGACGGCCCCCTGGGACGCGCCGGCTCCGCAGCACGTCGCCGCCGACGCGCCGACCGCCGTCCTCGCGACGGCCGAGGACGCGGCCGACTTCCACGGCATCGAGCTGCACCGCCACCCGCGCGACCACGCGCACGCCGGGCTCGTCTCGGCGCTGATCCAAGTCGTGCTGCAGAACGCCTCCGACCTGCACGTCACCACCGACGCCATGCCCACGATCCGCGTCGACGGCGACCTCCGACCCGCCCTCTCCGGCGGTACGGTCTGGGACGCGGCCATCGTCCGCACGGCGCTGGAGAGCCTGCTCACGCCCGAGCAGCAGCAGCGCTTCGACGAGGAGCTCGAGCTCGACTTCGCCTACTCGCTCTCGGACGAGTCGCGTTTCCGCGTGAACTTCTACCAGCAGCGCGGCTCGTTGGGGGCGGCCTTCCGGTTGATCCCCACCGAGATCAAGCAGCTCGGCGACCTGGGCGTGCCCGAGTCGGTGTCGACCTTCGCCAAGCTCCCGCGCGGTCTCGTGCTCGTCACGGGCCCCACGGGTTCGGGCAAGTCGACGACCCTCGCGGCGCTGATCGACCTCGTCAACCGCACGCGGGCCGACCACATCGTGACGGTCGAGGACCCGATCGAGTTCATGCACCAGCACAAGAAGTCGCTCGTGAACCAGCGAGAGGTCGGGCACGACACCCACAGCTTCGCGGCGGCGCTCAAGCACGTGCTGCGGCAGGACCCCGACGTCATCCTCATCGGCGAGCTCCGCGACCTCGAGACCATCTCGGTCGCGCTGACCGCCGCCGAGACCGGCCACCTCGTCTTCGCGACGCTGCACACGCAGAGCGCGGCGCAGACCATCGACCGCGTCATCGACGTGTTCCCGCCGTACCAGCAGGACCAGGTGCGCACCCAGCTCGCCTCGACGCTGCAGGGCGTCGTCTGCCAGACGCTGCTGCCCAAGGCCAGCGGCCGCGGCCGGGTCGTGGCGACCGAGATCATGATGATGACCCCGGCGATCGGCAACCTCGTGCGGGAGGGCAAGACGTACCAGATCGCCTCGTCGATGCAGGCGGGCCGTGACCTCGGCATGCACACGATGGACCAGAAGCTCGCCGACCTGGTGAACACCGGCGTCGTGACGCACAAGGCCGCGATGGAGAAGGTGCACGACCGTGAAGGGTTCGACCGCCTCGTGACGCGAGTGATCAACAAGTCCGAGAGCCAGGGGCTCGACAGCGGCATCGACTTCGGCGACTCGTTCTCGGGCGGGGCCGCCTGATGGCCGGGGCAGTCGCCTACGCCTACAAGGGGCGTGACGGGGCCGGAAAGGTCGTCAAGGGCAAGGTCGACGCGTCGAGCGAGGGCGCGGTCATCACCCGCCTCCGCACGATGGGCGTGCAGCCGATCTCGATCAGCGAGGCGGGTGCCGGCACCGGCCTGCAGCGCGAGGTGTCGATCCCCGGGCTCGGCGACCGTGCGGTCAAGATGAAGGACATCGCGGTCATGTCGCGCCAGATGGCGACCATGATCGGTTCGGGGCTGTCGCTGCTGCGCACCCTGACGATCCTCGCCGACCAGGTCGACAACAAGCGGCTGGCCAAGATCATGGCCGAGGTGCGCGACGACGTCGAGACCGGCGTCTCGTTCTCGGACGCGGTCGGCAAGCACGACAAGGACTTCCCTCCGCTGATGATCAACATGATCAAGGCGGGCGAGACCGGCGGGTTCCTCGACAAGGCGCTCGAGTCGACGGCCGAGAACTTCGAGAAGGAGGTGGCGCTGCGGTCGACGATCAAGTCGGCCATGACCTACCCCGTCGTCGTGCTCGTCATGTCGCTCGTCGCGGTCGTCATCATGCTGCTGTTCATCGTCCCGATCTTCCAGGACATGTTCACCAACCTCGGCGGTCAGCTGCCGTTGCCGACGATGATGCTCGTCTACGCGTCGCGGGCGATGCCGTACGTCGTGCCGGCCGGCATCGTCGTGGGGATCGCGTTCTCGATCTGGTGGCGGACGAACAAGAACTCGGTCAAGGTGCGGGCGTTCCTCGACCCGCTGAAACTGAAGCTGCCCGTCTTCGGTGCACTGTTCCGGAAGATCGCGATCGCGCGGTTCAGCCGCAACTTCTCGAACATGATCGGTGCCGGCGTGCCCATCCTCACGGCTCTGCGCATCGTGGGCGAGGTGTCGGGCAACTACGTGCTCGAGGAGGCGCTGGTCAAGGTCGCCGAGTCGGTGCGGCAGGGCGAGTCCATCGCCGGCCCGCTGACCGAGTCGGGCGTCTTCCCGTCGATGGTCACGCAGATGATCTCGGTCGGCGAGGACTCGGGTTCGCTCCAGACGATGCTCGAGAAGGTCGCGGACTTCTACGACCAGGAGGTGAAGTCGACGACCGAGTCGCTGACGGCCCTGATCGAGCCCCTCCTGATCGCCTTCCTCGGCGTCGTCGTCGGCGGCATGATCGTGGCGCTGTACCTGCCCATCTTCCAGATCACCTCGCTGATCAAGTAACGCACCAGGCACCCCCGCAGGAGGCGCGGGCCGGCTCACGAGGCCGGCTCGCGCCTCCTTCTCGTCCCGGACGTCCGGCGACCGTGCGGTCTACCCCGCAAACGGGTGTTGACCAGCGATTTCCGGCCTTTCGGGGGATACCCGAACTGGGGCCGTGTCGCAGGCCAAAACCCCCCTTCCAAGGGATTCTGGGGCACTTTCCCAGGTGGCACCATCGATCTCGGCGGGAGCTCAGTGACCGCCTCACCCCCTCACCGGGCATCACTCCCGCACCCGATCGAACAGGACCAGCGACATGTACTTCACCCTCATGGGCAAGCTCAGCGCCCGCCGCCAGAACCTCACCGAAGACAAGGACAAGGGCTTCACCCTGATCGAGCTCCTCGTCGTCGTCATCATCATCGGCATCCTCGCCGCGATCGCCATCCCGGTGTACCTCGGCGTGCAGAACAACGCCAAGGACTCGGCCGTGAAGAGCGACGTCACGAACCTGAAGACGGCCATCATCAGCCTGCAGACGAACGCGACGAGCACGCTCCCCGCCACGGCCACCTTCACCCAGACAGCAAAGCCTGCTGCGGGAACGGCGACGACTCCCGACTGGGCCGGTGCTGGTGCGACGATCAGCGACAACACGACCGAGCTGAAGTTCGGCAAGTCGTCCACGGACTCCTTCTGCATCATCGGGACGAGCTCGACCAGCAAGAAGTTCTACGCCACCGGCAACTCCGGTGTCAGCGAGACGGCCTGCACCATCTCCTAGCCCTCCGGCTCCCCCTGAGGCGGGACGGTGGCTTGGCCCTCGTCCCGCCTCTTCCAACGTCCTCGCTGCATGAGGACACCCACGCCCTCGACCCGACCGGGAGGTGAACCACCATGATCCAGCGCCTCAGCGCCCGTCTCCGCCCCCTCGACCCCGAGGCCCGCGACGCCGGCCTGTCGATCGTCGAGGTGGTGGTCGCCCTCCTGGTCTTCGCGGTCATCACGGTCGGCTCGATCGTCGCCGTCGGCACCACGCTGACGATCTCGAGCGACAACCGCAGCCGTGAGGTCGCCACCAACCTCGCCGCGCAGGCCGTCGACGTCGCCCGCGCCATGACCGACGTGATCGCGGTCGCCTCGGGCACGACGACGACCGTCGTCAACGGCACCACGTTCACCGTGGCCCAGACCGCCGCCTGGATCACCACCACCGGCGTGGACGCGACCTGCACCCCGGCCGCGTCGTCGGGCAACGGTTCGCTGTTCTACAAGCGCCTCCAGGTCGCGGTGACCTGGTCGGGCATGCGGAAGGCGACCGCTCCCGTGCGGAGCGACACGATCCTGGCCCCCAACAGCCGCCTCAACGACCAGGACACCGGCACGATCGTCATCGGCGTCAAGGACACCAAGGGCGGCCCGGTCCCGGGCGTCGTGGTCACGGTCGAGCCCGACACCGGATCGAACGCCCCCGGCAAGGCGCTGACCTCGGGCTCCAAGCCCGGGGCGACCAACGCCGACGGCTGCGCCGTCGCCATCAAGGTGCTGGAGGGCTCCTACAAGGTGACCGTCTCGCGTGCCGACGCCGCGCCGTACCGCGACTCCCGGCAGCAGCCCGCACCGGTCAAGACGGGCACCGTCGTCGTCAAGGGCGACACGGCCGGCGTCTCGTTCACCTACGACCTCGGCGACGACTTCGAACTCGGCTACGCCTCGAACTACACCGGTGGCACCGTGCTCCTGCCGAACGACCTCAAGACCACCGTCCTCGGCGGGCCCGACCCGTACGTGCTCAACGGCCCGGTGAGCGACGCGTACCTCTTCCCCCTGACGACCGGCTACCAGTTGATCGCCGGCACCTACCTGCCCGCCGGCACGTCCGGCGGGAGCTGCCTCTCGCCCGACCCTGCTGCGTGGCCGGCCAACGCCGCCGGCAAGACGGCCACACGCCAGCCCTTCGTCGCCGCGTCGGACAAGACCGCTGCCTATCCGCTGCCGATGGGCGTGACGACCGTGAAGCTCGCCTCGAGCGGCGACACCCTCGTCCAGGCCCGATCGACCACCGCGCTGAACGGCGACCCCGGCTGCGCCGCCTCCCAGACCTACACCTTCACGGTCAAGAACAAGACGTCGGCCAACGAGGTGACGATCGCGCTGCCCTACGGCACCTGGGCGATCAGCTCGGGCACGTCGACCTCGAACCTCCGGTCGCTGACCATCAGCGGGTTGATCGGCAGCATCATCGGCGCCGTCTTCGGCGGCAGCGGTGGCACGGCGAACGTCGTCACACTCGACCCGAGGCCTGCCAAGTGACCGCGCTGCGGCGACTGATCGCCCGGGCCCGCCGTGACGACGGCATCAGCCTGGCCGAACTCCTGGTGGCCATCATGGTCTTCGGCATCGTCCTGACCGTCGTCTCGACGACGTTCGTCTCGCTGACGAAGGCCACGGCCCAGGCCCGGTTCATCGACGCCAACACCCGCGTCGCCTCGAACGGCCTGAACGACCTCAGCCGGACCATCCGGGCCGCCCGGACGATCGCCCAGCCCGGGGGCACCGAGGCGTCGGCGTTCACGCTCGCGACGACCGAGAGCCTCACACTCACGACGGCCGTGAACACCGCCGACTCCCTGACCACGGTGCCGCGTCGCGTGACCTACCGCCTCGAGGCCGACCGCACCCTCAGTTCGTCGACCGTCGTGGCCACGCCCCTCCAGACCGACTTCTGGCAGTTCACCTCGCCGGCGACCAAGCGCGCCCTCGGGGGCACCGTCGTCACGGCCGCGAGCAGCGGTTCGCCGCTGTTCACCTACCTCGACTTCACGGGCAAGACGCTGACCCCCGACGCCTCGGGTGCGCTCACGGCGACGCAGCTGCCCTCCATCGCCGCGGTGACCATCTCGCTGACCATCGACCGGACCAGCTCCATGTCGAGCCAGGCGGTCACCCTGCAGAACACCGTCTCGCTGTCCAACCTCGCCGGAGGGGCGACCACATGACCTCCTTGCGCACCCGTCTCGGGCTGGCCGGCCCGTCCGCCGAGAGCGGCATGGCCATGGCCATCACCCTCATCTTCGGCATGGTCCTCGTCATCATGGCCGCCACCGCCCTGACCGTGGCCACGAGCGGGCTCAAGAAGGCCGACGGCGACCAGGACTTCAACGGTGCCCTCGCCGCGGCCTACGCCGGCGTCGAGGAGTACCAGTCCCGCCTCGCCAACGACAACAGCTACCAGCAGTACGGCGACTCCGACGCCCCGTTCAGCAAGGCGACCGCCAGCAAGCTGACCCTGCCGTCCGGCACTCAGGCCAACAAGGCGTTCGGGTCCGGCCCCTCGGGCTCGTGGGCCTCGGTGCCGGGCAGCGCCGACCTCGCGCAGTTCCGCTACGAGGTCGACAACTCGAAGTACGTCGGGTCGGGTGCCCTGCGAATCCGCTCGACGGGCAAGGTCGGTTCGGCCACGCGGTCGGTCATCGCCGACCTACGCCAGAAGGGCTTCATCGACTACCTGTACTTCACCGACATCGAGTCCCAGGACCCCACGCTCACCCGCAGCACCAACGCGGACTGCACGAAGCACGCCTGGGAGGGACGCACCCAGGGGGACGACTGCGGCGAGATCGCGTTCAGCGGTGGCGACACCATCTACGGTCCCGCGCACTCCAACGACACGATGCGCGTCTGCTCGGCGACCTTCAAGGAGGTCGTCACCACGGCCGACCCGACCGTCGGCCGCACGTACGCCAAGGTCGACTCGAACAACAGCGCGTGCTCGGGTCAGACCTTCGACAAGGGCGTCCCCGGCCAGGTGGCGACCGTGCAGATGCCCGACACCAACAACGACAAGGTGCGCGAGACCCGCACCGACATCTCCACCGAGGTGCCGCGCCCCGGCTGCCTCTACACCGGGCCGACCGACATCGTCTTCACCGCGGACGGCAAGATGACCGTCAAGTCGCCGTACTCGAAGATGACGCGGCTCGCCAACGCCGAGGCCACCGAGGGCAGCGCGCCGGCCGAGTGCGGCCTGCCGGGCACCGGGAAGGGCCAGCTCGGCTCGGCCGAGGGCGCGACCATCACCGTGCCCGTGAACAACCTGGTCTACGTCCAGGACATCCCCGTGCCCGCGTCGGGCATGGGCAAGTCCAACGTCAACGCGTGGGCCTCCACGGGCGACCTCACCCAGACCTCGTGCTCCAACAACCATGTCGGTTACCCCCTGGCCGGCGAGTCCGTGCCGACGGCGACCACGGCCGGTGGTCCGGGCTCCGGGGCCTGCGCCTACGGCGCCCGCAGCGGAGACGCCTTCGTGAAGGGCACCTTCCAGGGGCAGCTGACCATCGCGGCCAAGAACTACCTCTACGTCACGGGCGACCTCACCTACGCGTCCACGAACGCGAGCACGAACATCCTCGGCCTGGCCTCCGACGGCGTGACCTGGGTGCACAATCCGGTCAACGCGTTCGGCGGTTCGATGCTCGGCGACCGTGACCGTGAGATCGACGCGGCGATCATCTCGGTCCAGCACTCGTTCCTCGTGCAGAACTACGGGCGCGGTGGCGACCGGGGCACGCTGACCATCAAGGGGTCGATCTCGCAGGCGTACCGCGGCGTCGTCCGGAGCGGCTCCAACGGGTACATCAAGGCCTACGCCTACGACACGCGCCTGCGCTACCTCGCGCCGCCGAAGTTCCTCAGCCCGGTGACGACCTCGTACGGCGTCACCACGCAGACCGAGGTCAAGGCCGCCTTCAGGTCGACCGGGGCCGCCTCGTGATCGCGGCTCCGTGGATCACCGCCGTCCTCGTGGCGGGTGGCTTCGGTCTGCTCATCGGATCGTTCCTCAACGTCGTCGTGTACCGCGTACCCGCGGGCATCTCGGTCGCGCGACCCGCGAGCGCCTGCCCGGGCTGCAGCACGCCGATCCGTCGACGCGACAACGTTCCCGTGGTCAGCTGGCTCGCCCTCGGCGGGAAGTGCCGTGACTGCCGCACGTCCATCTCGGCCCGGTACCCGATCGTCGAGCTGGCCACCGGCCTGTCCTTCGTGCTCGTCGCCGCCCGCCTGTGGCCGCTCGTCGGCGTGCCGACCGAGGCGCTGCCGCTCGTGGCGCGCCTCCTGTCCCTCGTCGCCTTCCTCTGGCTGGCCGGCGTGAGCGTCGCGCTCGCCGTCATCGACCTCGAACACCACCGTCTGCCGGACGCGATCGTCCTGCCGTCCTACGCGGTCGGGGGCGTCCTCCTCGCGGCGTCGAGCATCCTCGTGGGCGACTGGCCGGCGCTCGTCCGCGCCGCCATCGGCCTGGCCTCCCTCTTCGCCTTCTACCTGATCGCCGCCCTGTCGTACCCGGGTGGCATGGGCTTCGGCGACGTCAAGCTCGCCGGCGTGCTCGGCCTGTACCTCGCCTGGCTCGGCTGGGGCGAGTTCGCCGTGGGCGCCTTCGCGGCGTTCCTGCTCGGCGGCCTGTACGCCGTCGTCCTCCTGGTCACCCGACGCGTCGAACGCACCGGTGGCATCCCCTTCGGCCCCTGGATGCTCGCGGGCGCCTGGGTCGGCGTCTTCGCCGGCGGCACCGTCGCCACGGCGTACCTCACCCTCCTCGGCCTGGCATGACCGGGCGAGCTGACAGAGAGCAGAACTGATGGGCAAGAACATCGTGGGCATCGACATCGGCAGCCGCTTCGTGCGGGCGGTCGAGGTCGCCGACGTCGACAAGGCCAAGCCGACCATCGTCCGGTTCAGCGAGGTGTCCCTGCCCGACGGTGCGGCGAGCCGCGGAGAGGTGATCGAGTCGCAGACCATGGCCGGCACGCTCAAGCAGCTGTGGTCGGCCGGGGGCTTCAAGAGCAAGCGCGTCGTGCTGGGCATGGGCAACCAGCGGGTGCTCGCGCGCGACATGACCGTGCCCAAGGCGTCTCACAAGCGCATCCGCGAGATGCTGCCGTTCCAGGTGCAGGACATGCTGCCCGTCCCGGTCGCCGACGCCCTGCTCGACTTCTACCCGTACGCCGAGGGGCTCGGCGAGAACGGTCCCGTCGTCCACGGGCTGCTGATCGCGGCGGTCAAGGACGCCGTCCTCGGCAACGTCCAGGCGAGCAAGCTCGCCGGCCTGACCACGCTGGGGGTCGACCTGATCCCGTTCTCGAACACGCGCCTCCTCGTCACCCGCCCGCGCATCGCGGGCACGGTCGCGCTCGTCGAGATCGGTCACAGCACGACCTCCGTGATCATGATCGCCGACGGGGTCCCGCAGTTCGTCCGCATCATCCCCTCGGGGGGCGACGACGTCACGCAGGCCGTCGCGTCGAAGCTCGAGGTCTCGACCCAGGTCGCCGAGGGCATCAAGTTCGGCCGTGGCCTCGCCACGACCGTCACGACGCCCGACGAGCAGGCCGCGTCGTCCGCCATCTTCGAGTCCGTCAACGAGTTGCTCGGCAGCCTGCGCAACACGATCCAGTACTACGTCAACACCCGCCCGACCGAGACCGTCGCGGGCATCATGATCGCCGGCGGGGGAGCGGCCCTGCCGGGCCTGCCCGAGGCGCTCAGCGAGGTCACCCGCCTGCCGGTGGCCCTCGCCGACCCGTTCGCGACGGTGGGCTTCGCGAAGAACCTCGACGAGGCCGCCCTGCGGTCGCGGTCGACCGACCTGACCGTGGCCCTCGGCCTGGCCCTGGGGAGCGCAGCATGAGAACCCGTGGGAAAGACACCGGCATCACCGTGGGAGGCGCGCCCCGCGTCGACCTGCTGCCTCCCGAGGTCCGCGCGGAGCGTCGCGCCGCCGCCCTGACCCGTCGGGTCTGGGCCGGCGTCGTCGTGGTCGCCGTCGTGGTCGGGATCGGATCGGGTGCGGCGTTCCTCCAACGCATGCAGGCCGAGGACGGGTTGATGACCGCCCAGGGCGAGACCCAGTCGCTGCTCATGTCGCAGACGAAGTTCGCGGACCTCAAGACCACGCAGGGGCAGCTCGACCTGGTCGAGGCCGCCCAGAAGGTCGGCGGTTCGACCGACATCGACTGGCCGACCTACCTCGAGAAGGTCCAGGGCACCCTGCCCGTCGGCGTGACCATCGTCAGCGTCTCGCTCGACCAGGCCTCGCCGCTCGTCCAGTACACGCAGCCCACGGCGCCGTTGCAGGGTTCGCGGGTGGCGACCCTCACGTTCCAGGCGTCGAGCCCGACCCTGCCGTCCGTGCCCGACTGGCTGAACGGTCTCGCGACCCTCCCCGGCTTCGCCGACGCCCAGCCGGGCTCGGTGACCCTCGAGGAAGGCGTCTACAAGGCGGACATCACGATGCACATCACGGCGGACGCCTTCTCGGGCCGCTTCGACCAGAAGGCTGGCGAGTGACCATGGACCGCAACCGGATGATGCTGATCGCCGCCGCCCTGACCGGCGTCGTGGTGCTGGCCCTCGGATTCCTCGTGGGCGTGCAGCCGCAACTCGTCGCCGCTTCGTCCGCCGAGTCGCAACAGCAGAGCGTCGAGGCGCAGAACGAGACCCTGCGCGAGAGCCTCGCGACCCTCGAGGCCGACAACGCCAAGCTCCCCGACCTGAAGTCCGAGCTGGCGACGCTCGACACGTCCGTGCCGTCCCAGGCCGCCCTGTCGTCGTTCCTGACCGAACTCGACCAGCTGGCCGGGGCCTCGGGCACGACCGTGACGGGGTTCACCTCGTCCGACGCGACGGCCTACGAGCCGACGACCACGGACGTCGCCGCCCCCGCCGCGACCGACGCGGCGGCATCCGACGCGGCCGGGACCGCCCCGGCCGCCACCGCCCCGGCCGCGCCCACCGCACCCGAGCTCGTCACCGACCCGCTCGTCACCGCGACGAACTTCTCGTCGATCCCGATCACGGTCAGCATCCAGGGCAGCTACGCCCAGGCCCGCGACTTCCTGTCGAAGCTGCAGGGCGGGTCGCGGCTCTTCCTCGTGACGACGTTCGCCAGCACCGGCAGCTCCGAGGCCGGCGACGCGACCGGCGTCCCCGACCAGTGGACCGTCGGCGGCCTCGTCTACGTCCTCCAGGACGCCGCCGCCACCCAGGCCGACCAGGCCGCCGAGACCCCCGCCACCACGGCCGAGGGCGCCGACGACGCGAGCTCGGACACGGCCGCGGGCGAGTAGCCGCGCGCCCCCGCACCCGCGCGCCCCCGCACCCCCGCGGGCGCGTAACCTCGGAGGATGTCCCGAGCCGTCTACGCCGTCATGGGCACCGTCCTCTTCGGTGCGCTCGTCATCATGGTGGCGGGGTTCGAGGCGCTGCTCCTCGACCGCGACCCCATCGACGAACCCGACGCCGGCACCCTGCTCGGCCCGTTGATGGTCGCCGCCGCCGTGCTCGTCGTGCTGCTGTCGCTGCTGCGGTCGGCGGCGCTCTCCGACGCCCGCGACGACAGGTCTCCGGAGGTGCGGGGCACGTTCCCCGCCCAGCCCGTCGTGTTCGCCCGCCCGGCCGGCGCGGGTGGGTCCCGCTCCGTCACCGGTGACGAGGTGGCCGGCCCTCGCGGGCCCGCGCCGCACCTCCTCGTCGCCGCGCTCCTCACGGCCGCGCTCGTCTACGTGTCGATGCTCGCCGTCGGGGGAGTCGTCTACGGCCTCGTGCGAGAAGAGCTCGTCTGGGTGCTGCTCTTCGCCGCCCGGTACGCCGTGTCGCCGTTCGTGATCGGTTCGGCTGTCTGCGCCGGGCTCGTGGTCGGGGGCACGCTGGCGGTGTCGCGCATCGACCCGGGGCGTTCCGACCCTCGACCATTTGATTAAGGCCCTACCTCAAGATAAGCTCTTTCGGGTGTGCGCCTGACCGCGCGCCCGAATAAAAGCCCCCTCGACCTCCCGGCCGAGACGGGCAGACCGTCTCGATCACCGAGACGAGGATGCCGGCTGATCAGCCGGACAGAGCAGAGCGATGCGAGAGCAGCGCGACTCGGCGTGTTCGCAAGGGCAGCGTCGAGATCCGATGAGGAGAACCAGTGCCAACTATTCAGCAGCTGGTCCGCAAGGGACGCACGCCGAAGGTCGTCAAGACCAAGGCCCCCGCCCTGAAGGCCAACCCCCAGCAGCGTGGCGTGTGCACCCGTGTGTACACCACCACCCCCAAGAAGCCGAACTCGGCGCTCCGCAAGGTCGCCCGCGTCAAGCTCTCCAACGGCACCGAGGTCACCGCCTACATCCCCGGCGAGGGCCACAACCTGCAGGAGCACTCGATGGTGCTCGTCCGCGGCGGTCGTGTGAAAGACCTCCCCGGCGTGCGCTACAAGATCGTCCGTGGCGCGCTCGACACCCAAGCCGTCAAGAACCGCAAGCAGGCCCGCAGCCGCTACGGAGCGAAAGCAGAGAAGAAGTAATGCCTCGTAAAGGACCCGCTCCCAAGCGCCCTGTCGTCGCCGACCCGGTCTACGGTGCGCCGATCGTCAGCCAGCTCGTCAACAAGATCCTCCTCGACGGCAAGAAGGGCCTCGCCGAGCGCATCGTCTACGGTGCTCTCGCCGGCGTCACCGCCAAGAACGACCAAGATGCAGTGGCCACGCTGAAGAAGGCGCTCGACAACGTGCGCCCCACGCTCGAGGTCCGCTCGCGTCGCGTCGGCGGTTCGACCTACCAGGTCCCCGTCGAGGTCAAGCCCCACCGCGCCAACACCCTGGCCCTTCGCTGGCTCACCAGCTACGCCAAGGCCCGTCGCGAGAAGACGATGACCGAGCGTCTCATGAACGAGATCCTCGACGCGTCGAACGGTCTGGGCGCCGCTGTCAAGCGTCGCGAAGACACTCACAAGATGGCCGAGTCGAACAAGGCCTTCGCGCACTACCGCTGGTAACCGGCACGAGGAGGCGCGGTGTGCGCACGACGCGCACCGCACCTCCTCGTCCCCCCAACTTCCCCACCTACCCCTTCGGAGGAACCTGTGGCACAGGACGTGCTCACCGACCTGAACAAGGTCCGCAACATCGGCATCATGGCGCACATCGATGCTGGCAAGACGACGACCACCGAGCGCATCCTGTACTACACGGGCATCACCCACAAGATCGGTGAGGTGCACGACGGTGCGGCCACCATGGACTGGATGGCCCAAGAGCAAGAGCGTGGCATCACGATCACCTCGGCGGCGACGACCTGCTTCTGGAACAAGAACCAGATCAACATCATCGACACCCCGGGTCACGTCGACTTCACGGTCGAGGTCGAGCGTTCGCTCCGCGTGCTCGACGGTGCCGTCGCCGTCTTCGACGGAAAAGAGGGCGTCGAGCCCCAGTCCGAGACCGTGTGGCGTCAGGCCGACAAGTACGACGTGCCGCGCATCTGCTTCGTCAACAAGATGGACAAGCTCGGTGCCGACTTCTACTTCACGGTCGACACGATCATCAACCGCCTCGGCGCCAAGCCGCTGGTGATGCAGCTCCCGATCGGTGCCGAGAGCTCCTTCGAGGGCGTCGTCGACCTGGTCGAGATGCGTGCCCTCACGTGGCGTGGTGACGCCAAGGGTGACGTCGAGCTGGGCGCGAAGTACGAGATCGAAGAGATCCCCGAAGACCTCAAGGAGAAGGCGGCGGAGTACCGCGCCAAGCTCCTCGAGACCGTCGCCGAGTCCGACGACGTGCTGCTCGAGAAGTACTTCGGTGGCGAAGAGCTCACGATCGCCGAGATCAAGGGCGCCGTCCGCAAGATGACGGTCAACTCCGAGCTCTACCCGATCTTCTGTGGTTCGGCCTTCAAGAACCGCGGCGTGCAGCCCATGCTCGACGCGGTCATCGACTACCTGCCCTCGCCGCTCGACGTGCCTCCCATGGAGGGCCACGACGTCCGCGACGCCGAGAAGATCATCATCCGCAAGCCCGAGTCGACCGAGCCCTTCTCGGCTCTCGCCTTCAAGGTCGCGGTGCACCCCTTCTTCGGTCGTCTCACCTACGTCCGCGTCTACTCGGGCTCCATCGAGTCCGGCGCCCAGGTCATCAACTCGACCAAGGACAAGAAAGAGCGCATCGGCAAGATCTTCCAGATGCACTCGAACAAGGAGAACCCCGTCGACAGCGTGACCGCCGGTCACATCTACGCCGTCATCGGGCTCAAGTTCACCACCACGGGTGACACCCTCTGCGACCCGTCCGAGCAGATCGTCCTCGAGTCGATGACGTTCCCCGAGCCCGTCATCGAGGTCGCGATCGAGCCGAAGACGAAGGCCGACCAAGAGAAGCTGTCGCTGGCCATCCAGAAGCTCGCCGAAGAAGACCCGACGTTCCGCGTCGAGCTCAACGCCGAGACGGGCCAGACGGTCATCAAGGGCATGGGCGAGCTCCACCTCGACATCCTGGTCGACCGCATGAAGCGCGAGTTCAACGTCGAGGCCAACGTGGGCAAGCCCCAGGTCGCGTACCGCGAGACCCTCAAGAAGGGCATCGAGCGCTACGACTACACCCACAAGAAGCAGACCGGTGGTTCGGGTCAGTTCGCCAAGGTGCAGATCGCTCTCGAGCCCTTCGAGGTCACGGCCGAGTCGACCTACGAGTTCGTCAACAAGGTCACCGGTGGCCGCATCCCCCGCGAGTACATCCCTTCGGTCGATGCCGGCATCCAGGACGCCATGCAGGTCGGCGTGCTCGCCGGCTACCCGACGGTGGGCGTCCGCGCGCTGCTGCTCGACGGTGCGGCGCACGACGTCGACTCGTCCGAGATGGCGTTCAAGATCGCTGGGTCGATCGCCTACAAAGAGGCGGCTCGCAAGGCCCAGCCCGTTCTCCTCGAGCCGCTCATGGCGGTCGAGGTCCGTACGCCCGAGGAATACATGGGCGACGTCATCGGCGACCTCAGCTCGCGACGCGGGCAGATCTCGTCGATGGAAGACGCCAGTGGTGTGAAGGTCGTTCGGGCCAGCGTGCCGCTGTCGGAGATGTTCGGTTACGTCGGAGACCTGCGGTCGAAGACCTCGGGCCGGGCCGTCTACTCGATGACGTTCGAGTCGTACCAAGAGGTGCCCTCGGCCGTCGCCGAAGAGATCATCCAGAAGAACAAGGGCGAATAGTCCTGAACCGCGTGGTCGTCCGACGACCGCGTAACATGTACACACACCAATCCGCAGGGCGACCGGTAGGCCGGGTCATCGACCCGGCCCCCGGGCCGCACTGCAACCGAGTCCTGAGGAGGACCCACAGTGGCTAAGGCCAAGTTCGAGCGGACCAAGCCGCACGTCAACATCGGAACCATCGGTCACGTCGACCACGGCAAGACCACGCTCACCGCGGCGATCACCAAGGTCCTGCACGACAAGTACCCCACCCTCAACACGGCGTCGGCGTTCGACCAGATCGACAACTCGCCTGAAGAGAAGCAGCGCGGCATCACGATCAACATCTCGCACGTCGAGTACCAGACCGAGAAGCGCCACTACGCTCACGTCGACGCTCCCGGCCACGCCGACTACGTCAAGAACATGATCACCGGTGCAGCTCAGATGGACGGCGCGATCCTCGTCGTCGCCGCCACCGACGGTCCCATGCCCCAGACGCGTGAGCACGTCCTGCTCGCCCGCCAGGTCGGCGTGCCCTACATCGTCGTCGCGCTGAACAAGGCCGACATGGTCGATGACGAAGAGATCATGGAGCTCGTCGAGCTCGAGGTCCGCGAGCTCCTCTCGAGCCAGGAGTTCGACGGCGACAACGCCCCGATCGTCCAGGTCTCCGCTCTCAAGGCCCTCGAGGGTGACGAGAAGTGGGCCGAGACGGTCGCCGAGCTGATGAACGCCGTCGACGAGAACGTGCCCGAGCCCGTTCGCGCCACCGACCAGCCCTTCCTCATGCCCATCGAGGACGTCTTCACGATCACCGGTCGTGGCACCGTCGTCACCGGTCGTGTCGAGCGCGGTCAGCTCAACGTCAACGAAGAGGTCGAGATCGTCGGCATCCGCCCGACCGTCAAGACCACCGTCACCGGCATCGAGATGTTCCGCAAGCTGCTCGACTCGGCTCAGGCCGGCGACAACACCGGTCTCCTCCTCCGCGGCACCAAGCGCGAGGACGTCGAGCGCGGCCAGGTCGTCGTCAAGCCCGGTTCGGTCACGCCGCACACCGAGTTCGAGGCGAACGTCTACATCCTGTCGAAGGACGAGGGTGGGCGTCACAACCCGTTCTACGCGAACTACCGTCCGCAGTTCTACTTCCGCACCACCGACGTCACGGGTGTCATCACGCTGCCCGAGGGCACCGAGATGGTCATGCCCGGCGACACGACCGAGATCAGCGTCCAGCTGATCCAGCCGATCGCCATGGAAGCCGGTCTGCGCTTCGCCATCCGTGAGGGTGGTCGCACGGTCGGTGCCGGTACGGTCACCAAGATCAACAAGTAAGTCCTGTTCACGCAGAACTGCTGATCTGACGAGAGAGGTCAGGCCCTTCGGGGCCTGGCCTCTTTTGCGTCGGCAGGGCACGATGGGGGAGACGTCGGACGGACCGGCGCCGACGGGAGGACGTCATGGCAGGTTTCGACGACATCACCAAGAAGGCCCAGGCCTTCCTCAAGGACGGAAAGGTCCAGGAGGCGCTCAAGAGCGAGAAGGCCGAGGGCGTCAGCGACAACATCCTCGACGCGGTCGCCTCCGCGGCCGACAAGGCCACCGGCGGCAAGCACGCCGACAAGATCCAGCAGGCCAAGGAGCAGGCCGACAAGAAGCTGGGCAACCAGTAGGGCGTGAGCGATGCCCCCGCCGTCGAGCGGGGGCTTCGCTGTACCCCGCCCAGGCCCCTCGACGACGCGCGGTGTTCACTCGACCGATGCCGCGCCTCCGGAGGACCGATTCGAGCCGACCCGGGCTGACGCGGGTCCGGGCAGGACGAGGGTTCTCGTACCGGACGGCCGACGGGACCGCCGTCGCCGACGCCGAGCTGCGGGCCCGCATCGAGCACCTCGCCATCCCACCGGCCTGGACCGACGTCTGGATCTCCCCTTACGAGAACGGCCACATCCAGGCCACGGGAGTGGACGCCGCGGGTCGGCGTCAGTACATCTACCACCCGACGTGGCGTGAGCAGAAGGACCGCATCAAGTTCGACCGGGCACTCGCCCTCGCCGAGTCGCTGCCGACCGCCCGTCGATTCGTGACGCACGACCTGCGCGTCCAGGGGGCCGGCCGTGAGCGGGTCCTGGCCGCCGCCTTCCGCATGCTCGACACGGGCTCCCTCCGGGTGGGCTCCGAGCGCTACGCGCAGGAGCACGGCAGCCACGGGTTGTCGACCCTGCTCTGCGCGCACGCGACCGTCTCCGGCGACACGGTCTCGCTGGCGTTCCCCGGCAAGAGCGGTCAGGACTGGGACTCCGAGATCCACGACGCCGACCTCGCGGCCGTCGTCCGAAGCCTGAAGCGGCGGGGCGGGCGGGCCCGGTTGCTCGCCTGGAAGGCCGACGGCGGGGGAGCGGGGGAGGCGCGCGCGGCCTGGCACCCGCTGCGAGCGACCGAGATCAACGACTACGTCAAGGAGAGGGCCGGCGACGAGTTCACCGCCAAGGACTTCCGCACCCTGCACGGCACCGTCGCCGCCGCCGTCAGCCTGGCCCGCTCCGGGCCGCAGGCGTCGGCCTCCCGGCAGTCGAAGTCCCTCGCCCAGGCGATGCGGGACGCCGCCGCCGTGCTCGGCAACACCCCGGCCATCGCGAAGTCGTCGTACGTCGATCCCCGACTGGTGGATGCGTACCGGCACGGGGAGACCATCGATCCGGCCCGCCTGCACGCGGCCGAATCCGAGGTCCGGGCATTGCTGTTCCGCTGAGCCGTCGCACACCCGAGGTGGTCCACGGTCTGCGAACGGTGCGCGTCGTGACGTAACCTAGAGGGTCGCGTCCCGTTCGGGTCGCCCGAGAGGAACAACTGCAGTGACTGACGAGTGCATCCACGGATTCGAGCGAGAGTTGTGCGACATCTGCGCTCCCCGCAAGCGCGAGGGCGTCGCCGACGGCATGCCCTCGACCGCCGCACGGTCGGTCACCACCCGCCGCCGCCCCTCCAACCGCAAGCCCGAGTCGCTGCGCAGCACGCCCGCACTCGCCCGTGACTCGGCCGCCGTCGCCGTGGCCGCGCAGGCGGCCGCCACCCCCGTCCCCGAGTTCTCGACCCAGCGTGCCTACCACTGGACGCACGTGTCCAACCTGCCCGGCATCCTCGAGGCCGGCGCGCTGCAGGCCGGCGCGACTCCCGTGCTCGACGTCAGCTCCGAGGCGACCCGGGCCCTCCGCGCCTCCGTCACGACCGCGTCGGGTCAGCCCGTCGCCGCGCACGTGCCGTTCTCGCTGTCGCCTCATGCGACCGCCTGGGACGCCGTCCGTACCGGAGCCGAGGGCTACGAGTGGTCTGATGCGGCACGTGAGGCCCGTGCCATCGATTTCGTCATGCTCGTGGTTCCCGTCGCCTCGCTCGGCGACGACTTCGTCGTGACCGAGGGTGACGCGGCCGTCGAGGGCGTGCGTGCGGCCGCAGGACTCGACGACGCCTCGTCGATGGTGCGGCGGTTCAGCCTCAAGGACCCCGACCTGCTCGGGCCGGAAGTGCTCGTGCCCGGTTCCGTGCCCTTCTCCTCGGTGACGCTCGTCGGCGTCCCGAACGACAAGGTCCGCGACGCCGTGAAGGAGACGCTCGCCGGGCTGGGGGCCGAGGCGCCGCGCGTCGCCGTCTACCCGCCGTGGTTCCGGCCTGCACCGGTCGTCGAAGCCGTCTGACATCCGCGACACGCCCGGGTTGCAGCAAATGCAGGCGTGTGGCAAAATCGTCTAGTTCAACATTTCGAGCCTGGCCTCTGCGCCGGGTGTCGGATCACTGCCAGGCAGTGCACAGACGCAAGGCGTCTGGGCCGCGGGTAGCAGGACGCATCTCACAACGAAACCACCGCCGTGACCTCAGGTCGCGGTGTGCCGGGGCGAAGCCCCGAGTGCGGTTGGCGGTGGCGAAGATGGCCCTCCCCGGGTCCTTCCTCGCGGGCACCGGCCGGTTTCGGCAGATGGATTGACACAAGAACAGCGGTACGCGAGAGACACGTAGTGCCAACAGATGTTCGCCCAGCGAACAGCGTCAGGCGGCCCCCGAGGTGCGCGACGTCCGAACGAGAGAGAGTCACACATGGCGGGACAGAAGATCCGCATCCGACTTAAGTCGTACGACCACGAGGTCATCGACACTTCCGCGCGCAAGATCGTCGACACGGTCACCCGCGCGGGCGCTACGGTCGTCGGCCCCGTGCCGCTCCCGACCGAGAAGAACGTGGTCGTCGTGATCCGTTCGCCCCACAAGTACAAGGACTCGCGCGAGCACTTCGAGAAGCGCACGCACAAGCGCCTCATCGACATCGTCGACCCGACGCCGAAGGCCGTCGACTCGCTCATGCGTCTCGACCTGCCTGCCGACGTCAACATCGAGATCAAGCTGTAGGGGGCGACCATGACCATCAGCACCACCAAGAACGTCAAGGGCCTGCTCGGCAAGAAGCTCGGCATGACCCAGGTCTGGGACGAGAACAACAAGCTCGTCCCCGTCACCGTCGTCGAGATCGCCCCGAACGTCGTGACCCAGGTCCGCTCGCTCGAGAAGGACGGCTACACCGCCGTCCAGATCGCGGCCGGCCAGATCGACCCCCGCAAGTCGAACAAGCCCTCCACGGGCCACTTCGACGCCGCGGGCGTCACCCCCCGCCGTCACCTCACCGAGGTCCGCACCGCCGACGCCGCCGAGTACGCACTCGGCCAGGAGCTCACGGTCGACACCTTCGAAGCCGGCCAGAAGGTCGACGTCGTCGGAACGTCCAAGGGCAAGGGCTTCGCCGGTGTCATGAAGCGTCACAACTTCAAGGGCGTCAGCGCCTCGCACGGTGCGCACCGCAACCACCGCAAGCCCGGTTCGATCGGTGCCTCCTCGACCCCCAGCCGTGTCTTCAAGGGCATGCGCATGGCCGGTCGCATGGGTGGCGAGCGCGTCACCATCCTCAACCTTACGGTGCACGCCGTCGACGCCGAGAAGGGTCTGCTGCTCGTCAAGGGCGCCGTCCCCGGTGCTCGTGGCCGCATCGTTTTCGTCCGCACCGCCGTGAAGGGGAAGTAGCTCATGGCCACCACTACCGCATCGGCCGCTTCGGTCGACGTCGTCGACGCCAAGGGCCAGAAGACCAGCACGGTCGAGCTCCCCGTCGAGCTCTTCGACGTCGTCACGAACGTCCCGCTCATCCACCAGGTCGTCGTCGCCCAGCAGGCCGCCGCACGTCAGGGCACGCACAAGACCAAGCGTCGCGGCGAGGTCTCCGGCGCCGGCCGCAAGCCGTTCAAGCAGAAGGGCACCGGCCGCGCCCGTCAGGGTTCGATCCGCGCTCCTCAGATGACCGGCGGTGGCATCGTCCACGGTCCGCAGCCCCGCGACTACGCCCAGCGCACCCCCAAGAAGATGATCGCCGCAGCCCTGCTCGGTGCTTTGTCCGACCGCGCTCGTGGCGCCCGCGTCCACGTCGTCGAGAGCTTCGTCGCCGACTCGATCTCGACCAAGGTCGCTCTCGAGCTGCTCGCGTCGATCGCCTCGAGCAAGCACGTCCTGATCGTCACCGACCGCGACGACACGCTGACCCTCAAGAGCGTCCGCAACGTGCCCACGGTCCACGTGATCACGTTCGACCAGCTGAACGCCTACGACGTCCTCGTCAGCGACGACATCGTCTTCACGAAGAGCGCCTTCGACGGCTTCGTCGCCTCGAAGACCAAGAAGGAGGCCACCGCATGAGCGGCTACGGAAAAGACCCCCGCGACGTCATCATCGCGCCCGTCGTCTCCGAGAAGAGCTACTCCCTGATCGACCAGGGCAAGTACACCTTCCTCGTGGACCCGCGTTCGAACAAGACCGAGATCAAGCTCGCCATCGAGAAGATCTTCGACGTCAAGGTCGACAGCATCAACACGCTCAACCGAACGGGCAAGACCCGTCGCACCCGCTTCGGCACCGGCAAGCGCAAGGACACCAAGCGCGCCATCGTCACGCTGAAGTCCGGTTCCATCGACATCTTCACGGCTGTCGGCTAGGGAGCAGAGGCATAAATCATGGCAATTCGTAACTACAAGCCCACGACGCCGGGTCGCCGCGGTTCGTCGGTCGCCGACTTCGCGGAGATCACGCGTTCGACGCCCGAGAAGTCGCTGCTGCGCCCGCTCTCGAAGTCCGGTGGCCGTAACAACGCCGGCCGCATCACGACCCGTCACATCGGTGGTGGCCACAAGCGCCAGTACCGCGTCATCGACTTCCGTCGCAACGACAAGGACGGCGTCAACGCCAAGGTCGCTCACATCGAGTACGACCCCAACCGCACGGCTCGCATCGCGCTCCTGCACTTCGTGGACGGCACCAAGCGGTACATCATCGCGCCGAACAAGCTGAAGCAGGGCGACGTCGTCGAGTCGGGTGCCGGCGCCGACATCAAGCCCGGAAACAACCTGCCGCTCAAGAACATCCCGGTCGGTACCGTCATCCACGCCATCGAGCTCAAGCCCGGTGGAGGCGCGAAGATGGCCCGCTCGGCCGGTGCCTCGGTGCGTCTCGTCGCCAAGGACGGCCCCTACGCGCAGCTCCGTCTGCCGTCGGGCGAGGTTCGCAACGTCGACGCCCGCTGCCGCGCCACGATCGGCGAGGTCGGCAACGCCGAGCAGTCGAACATCAACTGGGGCAAGGCCGGCCGCATGCGCTGGAAGGGCGTCCGCCCGACCGTGCGTGGTGTCGCCATGAACCCCGTCGACCACCCGCACGGTGGTGGTGAGGGCAAGACCTCCGGTGGACGCCACCCGGTCAGCCCGTGGGGCCAGAAAGAGGGCCGCACGCGTCACCCCAACAAAGAGAGCGACAAGCTCATCGTCCGTCGTCGTAACGCTGGCAAGAAGCGTAAGTAGGAGTTGTAGAAGATGCCACGCAGTCTTAAGAAGGGCCCCTTCGTTGACGACCACCTGCTTCGCAAGGTCGTCTCGCAGAACGAGGCCAGCACCAAGAACGTCATCAAGACCTGGTCGCGCCGTTCGATGATCGTCCCCAACATGCTTGGGCACACCATCGCCGTGCACGACGGACGCAAGCACATCCCCGTGTTCGTGACCGAGAGCATGATCGGCCACAAGCTCGGTGAGTTCGCGCCCACCCGCACCTTCCGTGGTCACGTGAAGGACGACAAGAAGGGTCGTCGCCGCTAACGCGGCGACGTGAAGGAGGAGAGAAATGGTGGAGTCGATCGCACGCGTGCGTCACATCCGCGTCACCCCCATGAAGGCCCGTCGTGTCGTCAACCTGATCCGCGGCAAGCAGGCCGCCGAGGCTCTGGCGATCCTGAAGTTCGCACCTCAGGGCGCCAGCGAGCCCGTCTACAAGCTCGTCGCGTCGGCCATGGCCAACGCCCGGGTGAAGGCGGACGCCTCGAACAGCTACCTCGACGAGCAGGACCTGTACATCAGTCGTGCATTCGTCGACCAGGGCGCCACCCTCAAGCGGTTCCAGCCGCGTGCACAGGGCCGCGCCTTCAAGATCCTGAAGCGCACCAGCCACATCACGATCGTCCTCTCGACGCCTGATGAGGTCGAGGCTGCCGACGCTACGAAGAAGGCGAGCAAGTAATGGGCCAGAAAGTCAACCCGTACGGCTTCCGTCTGGGCATCACCACCGACCACGTGTCGCGGTGGTTCACCGACAGCACGAAGCCGGGACAGCGTTACAGCGACTACGTCGCCGAGGACGTCAAGATCCGCACCCTGCTGAAGACCTCGCTCGACCGCGCCGGCGTGGCGAAGATCGAGATCGAGCGCACCCGTGACCGCGTCCGCGTCGACATCCACACGGCCCGTCCGGGCATCGTGATCGGTCGTCGTGGCGCCGAGGCCGAGCGCATCCGCGGCGACCTCGAGAAGCTCACGAGCAAGCAGATCCAGCTCAACATCCTCGAGGTGAAGAACCCCGAGGCCGAGGCCCAGCTCGTCGCCCAGGGCATCGCCGAGCAGCTCGCTGCTCGCGTGGCGTTCCGTCGTGCGATGCGCAAGGGGCTCCAGGGCGCCCAGCGTGCCGGTGCCAAGGGTGTCCGCATCCAGGTGTCGGGCCGTCTCGGCGGCGCCGAGATGAGCCGCTCGGAGTTCTACCGCGAGGGCCGCGTGCCCCTGCACACGCTCCGCGCCAACATCGACTACGGCTTCTACGAGGCCAAGACCACCTTCGGTCGCATCGGTGTCAAGGTCTGGATCTACAAGGGCGACATCACCAACAAGGAGCTCGCGCGCGAGCAGGCGAACCAGAAGTCGTCTCGCCCCGAGCGCCGCAACGACCGTGACGGCGCCCGCCGCGGCGGGGGCGACCGCGCTCCCCGCGAGCAGAAGGCACCCGCCACCACAGGAGCTGAGGCGTAACCATGCTTATTCCCCGTCGTGTCAAGCACCGCAAGCAGCACCACCCCGGCCGTAGCGGCCAGGCCACTGGTGGCACCAAGGTCAGCTTCGGTGAGTACGGCATCCAGGCCCTCACGCCCGCTTACGTGACCAACCGTCAGATCGAGTCCGCTCGTATCGCCATGACGCGTCACATCAAGCGTGGCGGAAAGGTGTGGATCAACATCTACCCCGACCGTCCCCTCACGAAGAAGCCCGCCGAGACCCGCATGGGTTCCGGTAAGGGTTCGCCCGAGTGGTGGGTCGCGAACGTCAAGCCGGGTCGCGTGCTCTTCGAGCTCAGCGGCGTGAGCGAGGAGATCGCCAAAGAGGCACTCACTCGCGCAATCCACAAGCTGCCCCTCAAGGCACGCATCATCAAGCGCGAGGAGGGCGACGCATAATGGCGATCGGTTCCAAGGAGCTCCGTCCTGTCGAGCTCGACACATTCGAAGACGAGCGTCTCGTCGATGAGCTGAAGAAGGCGAAGGAAGAACTCTTCAACCTCCGCTTCCAGTCGGCCACCGGCCAGCTCGAGAGCCACGGCCGCCTGCGTGCCGTGAAGCGCGACATCGCTCGCATCTACACGGTCCTGCGTGAGCGCGAGCTCGGCATCCGTGCCACCCCCGCCCCGGTCGAGGCGGCCCCCAAGGCCGCCAAGAAGTCGACCAAGAAGGCTGACAAGCCGGCCGAGACGGCTGACGAGACCGCCGAGGAGAGCAAGTAATGGCCACCGAGAACAAGACCGAGGTCGACTCGGCTGCCGTCGAGGTCCGCGGCTACCGCAAGACGCGTCGCGGCTACGTGACCAGCGACAAGATGGAGAAGACCATCGTCGTCGAGGTCGAGGACCGCGTGAAGCACCCCCTGTACGGCAAGGTCATCCGCCGCACGTCCAAGGTCAAGGTCCACGACGAGGCCAACTCGGCCGGCGTCGGCGACCTCGTCGTGATCAGCGAGACCCGTCCGCTCAGCGCCTCCAAGCGCTGGCGCCTGGTCGAGATCCTCGAGAAGGCGAAGTAGGCCTCGCGGCCTGCTTGCGTAGAAGGAGACACAAGTGATTCAGCAAGAATCCCGCCTCAAGATCGCCGACAACACCGGGGCAAAAGAGATCCTCACCATCCGCGTGCTCGGTGGCTCCGGCCGTCGTTACGCCGGCCTGGGTGACGTCATCGTCGCCACGGTGAAGGACGCCATCCCCGGTGGCAACGTGAAGAAGGGTGACGTCGTCAAGGCCGTCATCGTTCGCACCAAGAAAGAGGTCCGTCGTCCGGACGGCTCTTACATCAAGTTCGACGAGAACGCCGCAGTGATCCTGAAGGCCGACGGAGACCCCCGCGGAACCCGCATCTTCGGACCGGTCGGTCGCGAACTCCGCGACAAGAAGTTCATGAAGATCATCTCGCTGGCGCCGGAGGTTATCTAAGTCATGGCAAACATCAAGAAGGGTGACCTCGTGCAGGTCATCACCGGTGCCTCGCAGGCCCGCGGCGGAGACCGCGGCAAGCAGGGCAAGGTCCTCGAGGTGCTCGTCGAGCGCAACCGCGTGGTCGTCGAAGGCGTCAACTTCGTGACCAAGCACGTGCGCGTCGGCCAGACCCAGCGTGGTTCCAAGACCGGTGGCATCGAGACGCACGAGGCTCCCATCCACGTGTCGAACGTCGCCGTCGTCGACCCCAAGACCAAGAAGCCCACCCGCGTCGGCTTCCGCGAAGAGACGGTCACCAAGGACGGCGTGTCCAAGACCGTTCGCGTCCGTTACGCCAAGAAGTCTGGTGAGAACCTCTGATGACCGACACCACCACGCAGGCCGCCACGGCCCTCCCGCGGCTGAAGGCCAAGTACCGCGCCGAGATCATCGAGCAGCTGAAGTCCGACTTCGGCTTCACGAACGTGCACCAGGTGCCCGGGCTCGTGAAGATCGTCGTCAACACCGGTGTCGGTGAGGCCGCTCGCGACAGCAAGATCATCGACGGTGCCATCAAGGACCTGACGGCCATCACCGGCCAGAAGCCCCAGGTCACCAAGGCACGCAAGTCCATCGCGCAGTTCAAGCTGCGCGAGGGCCAGCCGATCGGTGCCCACGTCACGCTCCGCGGCGACCGCGCCTGGGAGTTCCTCGACCGACTGCTGTCGCTGGCGCTGCCCCGCATCCGTGACTTCCGTGGTCTGAGCGACCGCCAGTTCGACGGAAACGGCAACTACACCTTCGGTCTCAACGAGCAGAGCATGTTCCACGAGATCGACCAGGACCGCATCGACCGCGTCCGTGGCTTCGACATCACCGTCGTCACGACCGCCAAGAACGACGACGAGGGTCGCGCGCTGCTCAAGGCGCTCGGGTTCCCGTTCCGTTCGGCCGACTCGGCCAACTAAGATCGTCCGGTCGGCAACTCTCTCGTAGAGTTGCCGGCCGTTCCCCTGAGGTCGACGAGAACCGCTCGTCGACCAATCGATCGCCCAGGTCGGCACCCGGTGTACCGGATGTCGAAACCGGACGAGAAAGTGACAAACCGCATGACGATGACAGATCCGGTCGCAGACCTGCTGACCAGACTGCGCAACGCGAACTCGGCTTTCCACGAGACCGTGTCGCTCCCGAGCAGCAAGCTCAAGTCCCACATCGCCGAGATCCTCAAGCGCGAGGGTTTCATCGAGTCGTGGAAGGTCGAAGACGCCCGCGTCGGCCAGACCCTCACGATCGACCTCAAGTACGGCCCCGCCCGTGAGCGCTCCATCAAGGGCATCAAGCGCGTGTCGAAGCCCGGCCTCCGCGTCTACGCCAAGTCGACCGAGATCCCCCAGGTGCTCGGTGGCCTCGGTGTCGCCATCCTGTCGACTTCCTCCGGTCTGTTGACCGACCGTGAGGCCCAGAAGAAGGGCGTAGGCGGAGAAGTCCTCGCCTACGTGTGGTAACTCGTCATGTCTCGAATCGGAAGACTCCCCATCTCGATCCCTGCCGGGGTCGACGTGAAGATCGACGGCCAGGCCGTCAGCGTCAAGGGCCCCAAGGGTGAGCTGTCGCTCGTCGTCAAGAGCCCCATCGAAGCCAAGATCGAAGAAGGCACGGTCGTCGTGACCCGTCCGGACGACGAGCGCGAGTCGCGTTCGCTCCACGGCCTAACGCGCACCCTGATCGCCAACCAGATCATCGGCGTCACCGAGGGCTACACCAAGGGCCTCGAAGTCGTCGGAACCGGTTACCGCGTCCAGGCCAAGGGCTCGAACGTCGAGTTCGCCCTGGGCTACTCGCACCCCATCACCGTCGAGCCGCCCGCGGGCATCAGCTTCACGGTCGAGGGCAACAATAAGCTCACCGTCGTCGGGATCGACAAGCAGGCCGTCGGCGAGATGGCTGCCAACATCCGCAAGCTGCGCAAGCCCGAGCCCTACAAGGGCAAGGGTGTCCGCTACGCCGGCGAGGTCGTCCGCCGCAAGGCCGGAAAGTCAGGTAAGTAATCATGGGTCTCGGTACACGAGGAAAAAGCAAGTCGGCTGCCACCAAGCGCCGTCACACCCGCCTGCGCAAGAAGGTCGTGGGCACCGAAGAGCGTCCCCGTCTCGTCGTCACCCGTTCGGCCCGGCACGTGTTCGTGCAGGTCGTCGACGACAGCAAGGGCTTCACCGTCGCCAGCGCATCGACCCTCGAGGCCGACCTGCGCACGTTCGACGGTGACAAGACCGCGAAGTCCCGCAAGGTCGGCGAGCTCGTCGCCGAACGTGCGAAGGCTGCGGGCATCGAGGCCGTCGTGTTCGATCGCGGCGGCAACAAGTACGCCGGACGCGTCGCGGCCATCGCCGAAGGCGCCCGAGAGGCTGGTTTGAACCTGTGAGCGACGCTACTAACACCACTCCCCCCGCAGAGACCGAAGCGACCAAGGCGCCGGCTGAGGCCGTCGTCGAGCGTCCCGTCGAGACCGCTGCCGGCTCGGAGTCGAACAACCGCGAGGGTGGTCGCACCGACCGCCGTGGCGGCCAGGGTCGCGGTGACCGCAACCAGGGTGGCCGCGGACGCGGCGACCGTGACGACAAGAGCCAGTTCCTGGAGCGCGTCGTCACGATCAACCGCGTGTCGAAGGTCGTCAAGGGCGGTCGTCGCTTCAGCTTCACCGCACTCGTCGTCGTCGGCGACGGCAACGGCCTGGTCGGTGTCGGCTACGGCAAGGCCCGCGAGGTCCCCACGGCCATCAGCAAGGGCGTCGAAGAGGCCAAGAAGAACTTCTTCCGCGTCCCGCGCATCGGCAACACGATCCCGCACCCCGTGCAGGGTGAGGCCGCTGCAGGCGTCGTCATGCTGCGTCCGGCCTCGGCCGGTACCGGTGTCATCGCCGGTGGTCCCGTCCGCGCCGTGCTCGAGTGCGCCGGCGTGCACGACGTCCTGAGCAAGTCGCTCGGTTCGTCGAACACGATCAACATCGTCCACGCCACGGTCGAGGCGTTGCAGCAGCTCGAAGAGCCGCGCGCCGTCGCCGCCCGTCGTGGACTCGACATCGACGCTGTCATGCCGGCCTTCATGGTCCGTGCCGAGCAGGCAGCCCGTACCGCCGCGACCGAGAAGGCAGGTGCCTGATGGCCGCCAACCTCAAGGTGACCCAGATCAAGTCCGTAATCAGCGAGAAGCAGAACCAGCGTGACACGCTGCGGAGCCTGGGCCTCAAGCGCATCGGCCAGTCGGTCGTTCGCGAGGACACCAAGCAGAACCGCGGCTACGTCAACACGGTCGCCCACCTCGTGAAGGTCGAGGAGATTGACTAATGGCTGACGAGAAGAACGAGGCCGCCGCGAAGGCCGCCCCGAAGAAGGCCGCCGCCCCCAAGGCGACGACCACCAAGGCAGCAGCTCCCAAGGCTGCCGCCAAGAAGCCCGCAGCCGACAAGGCCGCTGCTTCGACGGGTTCGACCACCAAGGCCGCTCCCGCCTCGACGACGTCCTCCGACGACGTCGCGCGTCCCCAGGTGCTCAAGGTGCACCACCTTCGTCCGGCTCCCGGTGCCAAGAAGGCGAAGACGCGCGTCGGCCGTGGTGAGGGCTCGAAGGGTAAGACGGCCGGTCGTGGCACCAAGGGTCAGAAGGCCCGGTACCAGGTCAAGGTCGGATTCGAGGGTGGCCAGATGCCGCTCCACATGCGTACTCCGAAGCTGCGCGGGTTCAAGAACCCGTTCCGCGTCGAGTACCAGGTGGTCAACCTCGAGAAGCTGAACGAGCTCTACCCGCAGGGTGGTGACGTCACCGTCGGTGACCTCGTCGCCAAGGGTGCCGTTCGGAAGAACGAGAAGGTCAAGGTCCTCGGACAGGGCGACCTGAGCGTCAAGCTCACCGTCGCGGTCGACAAGGTCTCCGGCTCCGCCGAGGACAAGATCGTCGCCGCCGGCGGGTCCGTCAGCAAGTAAAAATCACCTGAGGGGGTGGTCCGCCAGGGCCACCCCCATCAGTCGTCTATCCTTCATACCGGGAGGCCCCACGTGTTCAGAGCTGTCGCGCGCATCATGCGCACCCCCGACCTGCGTCGCAAGATCGGGTTCACGCTCGGCATCATCGCGCTCTTCCGGTTGGGGAGCTTCATCCCCGCGCCGTTCGTCGACTACCAGAACGTGCAGGCCTGTCTCGCGGGCAACCAGGGCACCTCGGGTCTCTACGAGCTCGTCAACCTGTTCAGCGGCGGCGCTCTGCTGCAGCTGTCCGTGTTCGCGTTGGGCATCATGCCCTACATCACCTCGTCGATCATCGTGCAGTTGCTGCGCGTGGTCATCCCCCACTTCGACACCCTCTACAAAGAGGGCCAGTCCGGGCAGGCGAAGCTCACGCAGTACACGCGGTACCTCACCATCGCTCTCGGTGTCCTCCAGTCGACGACGCTCATCACCGTGGCCCGCTCGGGTGCCCTGTTCGGTTCGTCCGGCATCGCGGAGTGCAGCCAGCTGATCACGAACGACGCCTGGTACGCCGTCATGCTCATGGTCGTCACGATGACCGCCGGTACCGGCCTCATCATGTGGATGGGCGAACTCATCACCGAGCGCGGCATCGGCAACGGCATGTCGCTGCTGATCTTCACCTCGATCGCCGCCCGCTTCCCGACGGCCCTCTGGAGCATCGCGCAGTCGCGCAGCTTCGAGATCTTCCTGCTCGTCATCGCGGTCGGACTGATCATCATGGCGCTCGTGGTCTTCGTCGAGCAGTCCCAACGGCGGATCCCCGTCCAGTACGCCAAACGCATGGTCGGTCGGCGCACGTACGGTGGCAACAACACGTACATCCCGATCAAGGTCAACATGGCCGGCGTCGTGCCGGTCATCTTCGCCTCGTCGCTGCTCTACCTCCCGGCCCTCGTCGCCCAGTTCAACCAACCCTCCGACGGAACGGCTCCGCCCGCCTGGGTCAGCTGGGTGCAGGCCAACCTCACCTCGGGCGACAACCCGCTCTACATGGTGCTGTACTTCGCCCTCATCGTCGGGTTCACCTACTTCTACGTCGCGATCACCTTCAACCCCGAAGAGGTCGCCGACAACATGAAGAAGTACGGCGGGTTCATCCCGGGCATCCGGGCCGGTCGCCCCACGGCCGAGTACCTCGACTACGTGCTGACGCGTGTGACGCTGCCCGGTGCCCTGTACCTCGGCATCATCGCGCTCATCCCGCTGATCGCGTTGGCCACGGTCGGTGCGAACCAGAACTTCCCCTTCGGAGGCGCCAGCATCCTGATCATCGTGGGCGTCGGCCTCGAGACGGTCAAGCAGATCGACTCCCAGCTGCAGCAGCGTCACTACGAGGGCCTGCTCCGATGAGCGCCGCTGAGACCCGACTCAGCCCGCGCCTCCTCATCGTCGGTCCCCCCGGGGCCGGCAAGGGCACCCAGGCGGTCGCGATCGCCGAGTCGTTGGGCATCCCCGCGATCTCGACCGGTGACATCTTCCGCGCCAACGTCAAGAACGAGACCGAGCTCGGTCTCAAGGTCAAGGCGATCCTCGACGCGGGCGACTACGTACCGGACAGCCTCACCAACGAGCTCATCTCCGACCGGTTGTCGCAGGCCGATGCGAGCGAGGGCTTCCTCCTCGACGGGTACCCGCGCACGCTGCAGCAGGTCGAATTCCTCGACGAGCACCTCGCCGCGCAGGGGCAGTCCTTGACCACCGTCGTCCAGCTGGTCGCCGAGCGTGACGAGATCGTCGAGCGACTGCGCCGGCGAGCCGTCGACCAGGGTCGTTCCGACGACACCGAGGACGCCATCCGCCACCGCCAGGACGTCTACCTCCGCGAGACCGCACCCCTGATCGACACGTACCGAGATCGAGGCATCCTCGTCGAGGTCGACGGTCTGGGCAGCATCGATGAGGTCGCCGGGCGCATCGAGTCGGCCCTGGCCGCTCGTGGTTTCACGTCCGTCGCCCCGGCATCCTGACCTCGTGGCGTTCCGCCGCTCCGGCATCTACAAGACGGCCGACGAACTCCGACGTCTGATCGCGCCGGGGCTCCTGACGGCCGCGTCGCTCGACGCCGTCCAGTCCGCCGTTCGTCCCGGCGTGTCCACGCTCGAACTCGACGCCGTCGCCGAAGCCGTCATCCGAGACGGTGGGGGAGAACCCAACTTCATGTTGGTGCCCGGCTACCGCCACACGGTGTGTGCGTCGGTCGGTGACGAGGTCGTCCACGGCATCCCCGGTGCGCGCGTACTGGCGGCGGGGGACCTCGTCTCCGTCGACAGCGGAGCGCAACTCGACGGGTGGAACGGCGACAGCGCACGGAGTTTCGTCCTGGACGATGCCGACCGCCCTGACGTGGTGGCCGAGCGTCGTCGGTTGAACGAGGTCACCGAGCAGTCCCTCTGGCACGGCATCGCCGCGCTGGCGTCAGCCTCGCACCTCAACGAGGTGGGGGGCGCCATCGAGGACTACATCGACGGGCAGGGCGACTTCGGCATCATCGAGGACTACACCGGCCACGGCATCGGTCGTTCGATGCACGAGGACCCGCCGGTGTTCAACTACCGCGTCCGCGGACGTGGCCCCGCCGTCCGGCCAGGCCTTGTGATCGCCATCGAGCCCATGGTCACGTCGGGCGGAATCGACACCGTGACCCACGACGACGGGTGGACCGTCAGCACGCGCGACGGCTCGATGGCCGCGCACTGGGAGCACTCGATCGCGGTGCACGACGGCGGCATCTGGGTGCTCACGGCACAGGACGGCGGCGCTGCGGGTCTGTCTCCGCTGGGAGTGACACCCGTCCCGATCGCCTGACCCGCGCCTCCTCGGCTCACGCCGACGACGCGAGGAGGCGCGGTGCGGCTCAGCGGGACGAGCCGACGCTGCAGGTGGCCTCGGCCGCCGACTGGCCCGTGATGGTCGAGGGCAGCGTGGTCGTCGGCGCGTCCGTCGCGGCCGGGGCGGCCGGGGCGGCCGGCACGGAGGACCCCGACGTCGTGTCGGACGGCGCGGACGTCTCGCTCGGTGCGGCGGGGGGCGTGGTCGCGACCGGGGCCGTTCCGTCCGAGACGGAGCCACGTCCGGCGCTGTCGTCGCCGAGGGTGAACTTCTGGTCGGCGTTCAGGGCGGCGTTCAGGGCCGCGGCGTCGGTCGTGGACTGCACCACCCTGTTCGGGTCCCGCGGATCGTCGACGACCGGGTACTGGACGAAGACGATCCCCGCGGGCTGGATGTCCTTCAGCGCGAGGGCCAGGCGCACGAGCGTGTCGGGGGAGTCGAGGGTGGACGACAACGTCATGTTGCTCAGGGCGGCCGACGCGAGTTTGTAGAGAGTCGTCACGTCGCCGAGGGTGCCGCCCGAGATGATCTTGCGCATCATCGAGGACAGGAAGACCTGCTGCGAGCTGATGCGCGCGATGTCGCTTCCGTCGCCGACGCCGTGTCGGGTCCGCAGGAAGGCGAGGGCCTCGGCACCCTGCAGGGTGTGGGTGCCCGCGGTCAGGTCGATGCCCGAGTCGGTGTCCCGGATCGTCCGCGTGACGCAGACGTCGACCCCACCGATGGCGTTCGACATCTCGATGACGCCGTCGAAGGTGATCTTGCCGGCGTAGGGGATCGCCAGTCCGGTCATGCCCTCGACCGTCTTGACGGTGCACGAGAGGCCACCGCGTCCGAGGGTCGTGTTGAACTGCACGTAGTCCTCGGCCGGGTAAACCTGGCCGTCGTCGCCGACGCATTCGGGCACGTCGATCATCAGGTCGCGGGGGAAGCTCACGGCCGTCAGCTGGGTGTGGTCCGCCGAGAGGTGGGCCAGGATCGTCACGTCGTTGCGGATGCCGTCGACCTCGCCGGCGTCGACCTGGCTGCCGTCGTCGCGTTCGTCGCTGCCCACCAGCAGGATGTTGGCGCCGCCCTGGATGGCCGAGATGTCGACCCCGGCGACCTCGTCCTCGTTGCCGAGCGAGACGGTCTGCACGCCCGAGGTGGCGGAGCGGACCGCGATGGCCGCGACGGACACGCCGCTCACGAGCACGACGGCCATCGTCCCGGCGACGAGCCCCAGGAGCATGCGGGCAGGGCCGCGGCGGCGGAGTCGGCCGTGACGAGCGACCCCCCGAGGGGAGGAGGGGGTGGTCGAGCGGTCAGGCATGGTGCTCCCGGCAGTCGTGACGCGTACCCGACGAGACGACGGCCGAGGTGGGCGGCAGAGGTCGGCGGGTGCTCCGGCGTGTCGGGTTGACCAGCCGGGTTGCTGAACTATACCGGCATCACCTAGGATCGACCTTTGGTGTTCCGTGTGCGTTTCTGCGCGCCTGGGCATCGCATCCCCGCACGACCAACACCCCTATTCTTAGCGACAGTGAGGCTATGGCCAAAAAAGACGGTGTCATCGAAATCGAAGGCGCAGTGATCGAAGCTCTGCCCAACGCGATGTTCCGCGTTGAGTTGACCAACGGACACAGGGTCCTCGCGCACATCTCCGGCAAGATGCGGCAGCACTACATCCGCATCCTGCCCGAAGACCGTGTGATCGTGGAGCTCAGCCCCTACGACCTGACCCGCGGCCGGATCGTCTACCGCTACAAGTAGGGCGTGCTGGAAAGGAACGGCCCCACGCACCCGTGGGGCACGAAGCCAGCGAGATCAAGGAATCAGCAATGAAGGTCAACCCCAGCGTCAAGCCCATCTGCGAGCACTGCAAGGTCATCCGCCGCAAGGGCAACGTCATGGTCATCTGCAAGAGCAACCCGCGCCACAAGCAGCGTCAGGGCTGACTCGTCCGTCGCTCCGGCGACGTGCCGATGCCGACCCGGCCGAGCCGGGTCACACAGCAACACCCTCCCAGCAGCACCAGAACTCGTCACGGAAGCCCGACAGGGTGGACGGAGGCGGGGGACACCCCGGGTCGGAGGCCCGGGCACCGGTGCTGTGACAGACCTCCACCATCTCTGAAAAGAGGCCATCATGGCACGTCTAGCAGGCGTTGACATCCCGCGCGACAAGCGCGTCGAAGTCGCACTGACCTACATCTACGGAGTCGGCCGCACCAGCGCGCTCAAGACTCTCGCCGAGACCGAGATCGACGGCAACATCCGCGTCAAGGACCTCACGGACGACCAGCTCGTCCTGCTCCGCGACTACATCGAGGGCAACTACAAGGTCGAGGGTGACCTCCGCCGCGAGGTGGCCGCCGACATCCGCCGCAAGGTCGAGATCGGTAGCTACGAGGGCATCCGCCACCGCCGCGGCCTCCCCGTCCGCGGCCAGCGCACCAAGACGAACGCTCGTACCCGCAAGGGCCCGAAGCGCACCGTCGCCGGCAAGAAGAAGGCTCGATAGGCCTCGGCTCCCGCCGTACGCCCCTCAAGGTTGTAGGAGAAAAAATTGGCAGCACCGAAGACGGCCGCGCGTAAGCCCCGCCGCAAAGAGAAGAAGAACGTCGCCGTGGGCCAGGCCCACATCAAGAGCACGTTCAACAACACGATCGTCTCGATCACCGACCCCTCGGGCGCCGTCCTGAGCTGGGCCTCGTCCGGCGCCGTCGGCTTCAAGGGCTCGCGCAAGTCGACCCCGTTCGCCGCGCAGCTCGCCGCCGAGTCCGCCGCCCGCCAGGCGCAGGAGCACGGTGTCAAGAAGGTCGACGTCTTCGTCAAGGGCCCGGGTTCGGGTCGCGAGACGGCGATCCGCTCGCTCCAGGCCGCAGGCCTCGAGGTCGGTTCGATCAACGACGTCACCCCCCAGGCGCACAACGGCTGCCGCCCGCCGAAGCGTCGTCGCGTCTAACTGAGTTACCGCCCGCCGTGCCCGATGGGCCCCGTCACCGGGGTCCGTCGGGTACGGCGGGCTCCCCCGCGTCAGCACCGCCTCCCGCGTGTTCGCCCGAGGTGCCCACAACTCAACAGACCCGACGGGCCAGCCACCTGTCGTACCGCCAAGAGTCATATAGCGGACTCTTCGCCGAAAGGATTAAACAGTGCTCATTGCACAGCGCCCCACCCTCACCGAGGAGAACATCTCGGAGTTCCGCTCCCGCTTCGTGATCGAGCCCCTCGAGCCAGGCTTCGGTTACACCCTCGGCAACTCGCTGCGCCGCACGCTTCTCTCGTCGATCCCCGGCGCTGCTGTCACCAGCATCCGCATCGACGGTGTGCTGCACGAGTTCACGACCGTCCCCGGAGTGAAAGAGGACGTCACCGAGGTCATCCTCAACATCAAGCAGCTGGTCGTCGCCAGCGAGCACGACGAGCCCATCACGGCCTACCTGCGCAAGCAGGGTGCGGGTCAGGTCACGGCCGCCGACATCTCGGCTCCGGCCGGCGTCGAGATCCACAACCCCGAGCTCGTCATCGCCACGCTGAACGACAAGGCGAAGTTCGAGCTCGAGCTCACGATCGAGCGTGGCCGTGGTTACGTGTCGGCCGTGCAGAACCGCAGCGAGTTCAGCGAAGCCGGTCAGATCCCGATCGACTCGATCTACTCGCCCGTGCTCAAGGTCACCTACCGCGTCGAGGCGACGCGTGCCGGTGAGCGCACCGACTTCGACCGCCTGGTCGTCGACGTCGAGTCGAAGCCGTCGATCTCGCCCCGTGACGCCATCGCCTCGGCCGGTCGCACGCTGACCGAGCTGTTCGGCCTCGCCCGCGAGCTGAACACCGCCGCCGAGGGCATCGAGATCGGCCCCGCGCCGGTCGACGCCGTCCTGTCGAGCGAGCTGCAGACCCCGATCGAGGACCTCGACCTGTCGGTCCGCAGCTACAACTGCCTGAAGCGCGAGGGCATCAACACGGTGTCCGAGCTGGTCGCCCTGTCCGAGACCCAGTTGATGAACATCCGCAACTTCGGTCAGAAGTCGGTCGACGAGGTGAAGGACAAGCTCGTCGAGCTCGGCCTCTCGCTCAAGGACACGGTCCCCGGGTTCGACGGAGCCCACTTCTACAGCGGTTACGACGAAGAAGAGACCACCAACTAGGTCTCTCCGCCCGACGCCCTCCACTCTCGACTCACTTAGGAACAGACAATGCCCAAGCCCACCAAGGGACCCCGCCTCGGAGGCGGCCCGGCGCACGAGCGCCTCATGCTGGCCAACCTGGCCGCCTCGCTCTTCGAGCACAAGACGATCAAGACGACCGAGACCAAGGCCAAGCGCCTCCGTCCCGTCGCCGAGCGTCTCGTGACCTTCGCGAAGCGTGGCGACCTGCACTCGCGTCGTCGCGCCATGCAGACCCTGCGCAACAACAAAGAGGCCGCCCACATCCTCTTCACCGAGATCGCCCCGCTGGTCGAGAACCGTGACGGCGGCTACACCCGCATCACGAAGCTCGGCTTCCGCAAGGGTGACAACGCGTCGATGGTGTCCATCGAGCTCGTCCTCGAGCCCGTGAGCCCCAAGGTCAAGAACTCGAAGACCACCGCCGCGGCGGCTCCGGTCGCCGAGCCCGTCGCCGAGGAGCCCACCGAGGCTCCCGTCGACGAGACCGAGACCGTCGAGGAGTCGGCTCCCGTCGAGACCGAGACCGAGACGGCTGCCGCCGACGAGGTCGAGGCCGACGCCGCTGCGAAGTCGGACGACGAAGCCGCCAAGTAGACCCACCAGCACCACCCGGAGGGCCCGTCACCGTGAGGTGACGGGCCCTTCGTCGTGCAGGGAGCAGGAGGGGGTCCGCACAAGAGAGGACTGGCCCCCCGGGCGGGGGTCGTTTACCTTGGCGATTGTTCTGCGACACCTGTGGTGCACCTGTGCCGCCTACGGTGACCGGAGCCCGACCCGATCACGAAGGACGTCATGTCGCCACGCCCCCGCCCACTCAAGGCCCTCGCCCTCACGACGGGCATGGCCCTCGCGCTCGGGCTCGCCCCTCTCGCGACCGCCGCGCCCGCCCTCGCCGCGCCCGACGGCTCGTCGGTGGTCATCAACGAGGCCTACCTCAAGGGAGGTAGCGCCAACGCTCCCTTCAACCGCAAGTTCGTCGAGCTGTACAACCCCACGACGGCGTCGGTGTCGCTGGCCGGCTGGTCCCTGCAGTACCGCTCGGCGACGGGCGCCGGGCAGTTCTCCGCCGCCGAACTCGCCGGCACCATCGCGGCCGGTGGCTACTTCCTCGTGGCGATCCCGGGCAACGGCACCACGGGCGCCGACCTGCCCGCCCCCGACGCGAGTGTCTCGCTCAACCCGAGCGGCACCACGGGAACGGTCCTGTTGTCGAACGGCGCCGTTCCGTTGACGCTCGCACCCGGTTCGGTCCCCGCCGGGACGCCGGGCGTGGTCGACCTGCTCGGCTACGGCGCCTCGAACACCTTCGAGACGACCGTCGCTCCCGTGACGGGAACGAACCCGACGCCCAATTCGTTGGCCCGCACCGCTGGTTTGGACACCGACGTCAACGCGGCCGACTTCTCGACGCAGACCACCGTCACCCCGCAGAACTCCGGCGGCACGGGCACCGACCCCGGTCCGGAGCCCGAGCCGCAGCCCGAGCCGACCCCCGAGGCCGACGTGACGGTCGCGCAGATCCAGGGTGCGACCGGCACGAGTCCTCTCGTCGGTCGCACGGTGACCACGCGGGGCGTCGTCACGGCCACCTACCCCACGGGCGGCCTCGACGGCTACGTCATCCAGACCCCGGGCACCGGAGGCGCACTCGACCTGGCGACGCACGTCGCGTCGGACGCGCTGTTCGTGTACTCCGCGAGCACCGCCTCCTCGGTCGCCGTCGGCGACTACGTCGAGGTGGACGGGACGGTCACCGAGTTCTTCGGCCTGACGCAGATCACCGTCACCGGTGCGTCGTCGCTCAGGACGCTCGACGCCTCGAGCGTGGTGGCGCCGCGGGCGGCGACCGTCGGCCTGCCCGCCACCGACGCCCAGCGTGAGACGCTCGAGAGCATGCTCGTGCTGCCCCAGGGCGAGTTCACCGTCGCGGACACCTACACGACGAACCAGTACGGCGAGGTCGAGCTCGCCTCGGGCGACCGGCCGCTGATCCAGCCCACCGAGGTCGCGCGCCCGGGCTCCCCGGGCTACGCGGCGGTGGTCGCCGACAATGCGGCCCGAGCCGTGACCCTCGACGACGGCGCCACGACGAACTTCTTCACCGCGGCCAACCAGTCGATCCCCGTCCCCTACCTCTCGAACGAGGACCCGGTCACGGTGGGCGCCTCCGTGGCGTTCACGAAGCCGGTCGTCTTCGACTTCCGCAACTCGGCCTGGAAGTACCAGCCGACCGCCCGCCTCACGGGTGACACGGCCTACGGCGACCTGCCCGTCACGTTCGAGGACATCCGGACCGACGCCCCGCGCGAGGTGGGAGGCGACCTGAAGCTCGCCAGCTTCAACGTGCTCAACTACTTCACGACGACGGGCGACCAGCTGCGCGGCTGCACGTTCTACACGGACCGCGCGGGTGCGCCGGTGACGGTGAACAGCGGCTGCGACGCTCGTGGTGCCGCGAACGCCGAGAACCTCGCCCGCCAGCAGGTGAAGATCGTCACGGCGATCACCGCCCTGGGCGCCGACGTCGTGTCGCTCGAGGAGATCGAGAACTCGGCCCGCTTCGGCGAGGACCGCGACTCCGCACTCGCGACCCTGGTCGGGGCGCTCAACGCCGCGGCCGGCAGCGAGGTCTGGGACTACGCGCGCTCACCGGAGGCGCTGCCCGCCAACGAGGACGTCATCCGTCTGGCCTTCATCTACAAGAAGGCCGTCGCCGAGCCCGTCGGAGGGTCGACGATCCTGACCGGATCGGCCGCGTTCAGCAACGCCCGGCAGCCGCTCGCGCAGGCCTTCCGGCCCGTCGGCGGTGACGCCGGCTCGACCTTCGTCGCGATCGCGAACCACTTCAAGTCGAAGGGCAGCGGTTCGGGCCCGGACGCCGACCAGGGTGACGGTCAGGGCGGTTCGAACGGCTCGCGCGTCAACCAGGCGAACGCCCTGGTCGCCTTCGCCGCCGAGCGTGAGGTCGCTGCGGGGACCGACAAGGTGTTCCTGCTCGGCGACTTCAACGCCTACAGCCAGGAGGACCCGATCGAGGTGCTCCGCCAGGCCGGCTACGTCGACCTCGGCTCGACCGGGACCGACGAGTACAGCTACGTCTTCAGCGGTCTCAGCGGGTCCCTCGACCACGTGCTCGCCTCGCCCGCCGCGGCCGAGGCCGTCACGGGCGTGGACATCTGGAACATCAACTCGGGTGAGGGCATCGGCCTCGAGTACAGCCGCTTCAACTACAACGCCGAGCAGCTGTACCAGCCCGACCAGTTCCGCTCGAGCGACCACGACCCGGTCGTCGTCGGGGTGTCGCTGCTCGCCGCTCCCGTCGACCCCGCCCCGCCGGTGACCGACCCGGGCGCGACGCCCGGAGCCGGAGCCGGAGCCGGAGCCGGAGCCGGTCCGACCGTGCCGGGTGCCGGTTCCGGGGCGGTCACCCCGGGCACGACCGCACCGACCGCGGACGGCTCGCTCGCCTTCACGGGTTCCGCGCCCCTGGCCGGGTGGCTGGCGCTGGCCCTGGTGCTGATGGCGATGGGTGGCACGGTCCTCGTGGTCCGGCACCGCGCCTCCCGCATGGGCTAGGCGGAGGCGCCCGACGGCGGTCGTGACCCGGGTGGCCGGGTCGCGGCCGCCGTCGTCGTCCACCCACCCGACAGGCCGAGGAGGCGCGGTGTCGGCCCCGTAGGATCGTCGGGTGACGATCGACGCCCCGGCCCTGACGCGCCTCCGCCTCGGGGTGGCGTACGACGGCACCGGCTTCTCGGGCTGGAGCGAACAACCCGGCCGCCGCACGGTGCAGGGCGAGATCGAGGCCGCTCTGCAGACGCTCTTCCGTCGGCTGGGGGACGTGCCGACCGTGACCGTGGCGGGTCGCACCGACGCCGGCGTGCACGCGCGCGGACAGGTGGTGCACCTCGACCTCACCGACGCCCAGATCGCCCAGCTGCAGAAGCCGCACCGCGGCATGCGCGACCAGTCCCCGCTCGACGCCCCGACCGTGCTGGCCCGGCGGCTGAACGGGCTCGCGGGCGCGTCCGACGAGATCGTGATCTCGGGTGCCCGGGTCGCGCCTCCGGGTTTCCACGCCCGCTTCGGCGCCCTCTGGCGCCGGTACGAGTACCGCATCGCCGACCGGGGGGCCGAACGCGACCCGACGAGGCGCAGCCACACCCTCTGGTACGACCAACGCCTCGACCTCGATCTGATGAACGCGACGGCGTCCGGCCTGCTCGGCCTGCACGACTGGGCCGCGTACTGCCGTCACCGCGACTACGCGACCACCATCCGCGAGCTGCAGGAGTTCTCGTGGAGGCGCGAGGCCGACGGCGTGCTCGTCGCCTCGGTGCAGGCGGACGCGTTCTGCCACAACCTCGTGCGCAACCTCGTGGGCGCCTGCGTCGCCGTCGGCGAGGGGGCGATGGAGGCGCATCGTGCGGTGGGCGTGCGGCGCGAGGCCCAGCGCAACGGCGAGTTCCGGGTCGTGCCCGCCCACGGACTCACGATGGTCGAGGTCGGCTACCCGCCCGACGCCGAGATGGCCGCCCGGGTGGCCCTGACGCAGGTGAAGCGGTCGCACGATCAGCTGGGGGAGTGACCCCCGGGGCGAGGCGGGCGATGGTTGACCGTCCGGCCCGTGTCGGGTAACGTGAACCCTTGGTGTCTGCGCAACTGCGCGCTTTCGCCCGAAGTTGAGCCCTCCACCTGACTCGTTCTCATCGCCTCTGCGGTGACAACGGCAACGGAGCGGGATTCACGAACCTCTCACCTCGACCAGAAAGCAGCACTACTGTGACGCGCACTTTCTCCCCCAAGCCGGCTGACGTTCAGCCGAACTGGCTGATCATCGACGCCAACGACGTCGTGCTCGGCCGCCTCGCGAGCCACGTGGCAGCCCTGCTGCGAGGCAAGCACAAGCCGACCTTCGCCCCCCACATGGACATGGGCGACTTCGTCATCGTCATCAACGCCGACAAGGTGGCCCTCACCGGCTCCAAGCTGGCCGAGAAGCTCTACTACCGTCACTCGGGTTACCCGGGCGGCATCACGGCCACCACGTACTCCGAGATGGTCGAGAAGCACCCCACCCGTGCGGTCGAGAAGGCCATCCGTGGCATGCTGCCGAAGAACTCGCTGGGCCGTGCCCAGATCAAGAAGCTGAAGGTGTACGCGGGTGCCGAGCACCCCCACGCTGCTCAGCAGCCCACGGTTTACACCCTCGACCAGGTCGCCCAGTAGCGTCCGCCTTCAGACTTAAGGACCCCCACACAGTGGCTCAGATCGCAGATTCCATCGACCAGGCTCCCGAGAGCTTCACCACCGAGAGCTCGGCCCCCGAGGCCGCCGCGACGCCCCGCCCCGTGCTGAGCGTCGGCGGTTCCGCCGTCGGTCGCCGCAAGGAGGCCATCGCTCGTGCGCGCCTCACGCCCGGCTCCGGCACGATCGTCGTGAACGGTCGCACCCTCGAGGACTACTTCCCCAACAAGCTGCACCAGCAGCTGATCAACGACCCGTTCAAGGTCCTCGACCTGCTCGGCTCGTACGACGTGGCCGTCAAGGTCACCGGTGGTGGCCCCTCGGGCCAGGCCGGTGCCCTCCGTCTCGCCATCGCCCGTGCGCTGAACGAGATCGACCGCGAGAACAACCGCGCCACGCTCAAGAAGGCCGGCTTCCTCACCCGTGACGCCCGCGTCATCGAGCGCAAGAAGGCCGGTCTCAAGAAGGCCCGCAAGGCCTCGCAGTTCTCGAAGCGCTAACCAGCACCACACAAGGCAGGTCTCGCGATGTCGCGTTTGTTCGGTACCGACGGTGTCAGAGGCCTCGCCAACCGTGAGCTGACCGCCGCGCTCGCCCTGGGGCTCTCCCAGGCGAGCGCGGTGGTGCTCACGAAGGGGCATCACGCCGATGCCCGTCGCGCCGAGGGGCGGCGACCCGTCGCCGTCGTCGCGCGCGACCCCCGCATCTCCGGTGAGTTCCTCACCGCGGCCGTCTGTGCCGGGCTCGCCAGCTCGGGTGTCGACGTGCTCGACGCCGGAGTCATCCCGACCCCCGCCGCGGCCTTCCTGGTCGACGACATCGGCGCCGACTTCGGCGTGATGATCAGCGCCTCGCACAACGTCGCGCCCGACAACGGCATCAAGTTCTTCGCCTTCGGCGGAACCAAGCTCCCCGACGAGGTCGAAGACCGCATCGAGGCCGCCATGGCCGATCCGCAGCTGATGCCGATCGGTGGCGACGTGGGCCGCATCCGTCGGTTCGCCGACGCCGAGGACCGCTACGTGCTGCACCTGCTCGGCGCCCTGCCCAACCGACTCGACGGCATCCACGTCGTCCTCGACTGCGCCCACGGGGCCGCCTCGGCCGTCTCGCCCGAGGTGTTCACCGACGCCGGCGCGACGGTCACCCTGATCGGCGCCGATCCCGACGGCGTGAACATCAACGACGGCGTGGGGTCGACCCACCTCGACAACCTCGCGAAGGCCGTCCTCGAGCACGGGGCCGACGTCGGCATCGCGCACGACGGCGACGCCGACCGCTGCCTGGCCGTCGACGCCACCGGCGCCGTGGTCGACGGCGACCAGATCATGGCCATCATCGCCCTGGCGCAGAAAGAACGTGGCGCCCTCGTCGACGACACGCTCGTCGCCACGGTGATGAGCAACCTCGGCCTCATCCGCGCCATGGCCGAGCACGGCATCACGGTCCGCCAGACCAAGGTCGGCGACCGCTACGTGCTCGAGGACATGAACGAGCACGGCTTCACCCTCGGCGGCGAGCAGTCCGGCCACATCGTCTTCGCCGACTACGCCACCACCGGCGACGGCATCCTCACCGGTCTCTCGCTCGTGGCCCGCATGGCCGCGACCGGCAAGAGCCTGGCCGAGCTCGCCTCGGTCATGACGGTCTTCCCGCAGATCATGATCAACGTGCGGGACGTCGACCGCTCGCGAGCCGCGTCCGACGAGGGCGTGGCCGAGGCCGTCCGCCGGTTCGAGGCCGAGCTCGGCGACACCGGCCGCGTGCTGCTCCGCCCCTCGGGCACCGAGCCCGTGGTGCGCGTGATGGTCGAGGCCGCCGACCAACCGACCGCCGACCGCGTCGCCCACTCGCTGGCCGACGTCGTGCGCGAGCGACTCGCCCTCTGACCCGGGCGGCGGACGGGGCGCGACGTCCCGGTGACGTCACCCGCGCCTCCTGACCGGACGCGGTGCGCGACCGGCTGCGGCGCCTGAGCCGACCCGGCGCCTGACCGGACGCGTCGCCTGAGCCGGCCCGGCGTCGCCGCGGCTCAGATCTTGCGCAGCAGGACCGAACTGACCTTGTGGTCGGCCGCCTTCCGCAGGACGAGCGTCGCCCGTGACCGGGTCGGCAACACGTTCTCGATCAGGTTGGGCTCGTTGACCGACTTCCAGATGCCCGAGGCGAACGACCGCGCCTCGGGTTCGCTCATGTCGGCGAAGCGGTGGAAGAACGAGCGCTCCTGGGTGAACGCGCCCTTCTGCAGGGCGAGGAACCGTTCGACGAACCAGTTCTCGATGTCGCCGGTGCGGGCGTCGACGTAGACCGTGAAGTCGAACAGGTCGCTCAGGGCGAGCCGGCCGGCGACGGCGGGCTGCAGCACGTTCAAGCCCTCGACGATCAGGATGTCGGGCCGCCGCACGACGACCTCGGCGCTCGGCATGATGTCGTAGCTGGTGTGCGAGTAGAACGGCGCCCGCACTTCTTCGGCGCCGCTCTTGACCTGCGAGACGAACCGCAGCAGGTGGCGGCGGTCGTACGACTCGGGGAACCCCTTGCGGCTCATGATGCCGCGGCGTTCGAGTTCGGCGTTCGGGTAGAGGAACCCGTCGGTGGTCACCAACTCGACGCGGGGGGTGTCGTCCCAGCGGCTGAGCAGCTCCCGCAGGAGGCGCGCGACGGTCGACTTGCCGACGGCCACCGACCCGGCGACGCCGATCACGAAGGGCGTGCGCTGGGCCCGTTCGCCGAGGAAGTCGCTCGTGGCCCGGTGCAGGTTGCGGGCGCCGGCGGCGTAGAGGTTGAGGAGGCGGCTGAGCGGGACGTAGACGTCCTGCACCTCGCGCATGTCGAGGCGGTCGCCGAGGCCGCGCAGCTGGACGATCTCGGTCTCGGTCAGCGGCAGGCGCGTCGTCGGGGCCAGGTCGGCCCAGGCGTCGCGCCCGATCTCGACGAAGGGGCTCGCGTGCACGGCGGAGGGCGCGGTCGTCGGGTTGGCTTCGGCCATGCGCACGAGGCTACCGGTCCGGGGTCGACGCGAGTCGGCACGGCCCGCCGGGCTCTCGGACGGGAACCTCTAGGATCTACCCCATGTGTGGAATCGTGGGATACGTCGGAACGGGTGACAAGAGCATCGAGGTGCTGCTGGGCGGCCTCAAGCGACTCGAGTACCGCGGGTACGACTCGGCGGGAGTCGCCGTGATCGACGCCGCGGGCGACCTCGGCACCCGCAAGAAGGCCGGCAAGCTGCAGATGCTCGTCGACGACCTCGAGGCGACACCGCTGACCGACGGCACGACCGGCATCGGCCACACCCGGTGGGCGACCCACGGTGGCCCGACCGACGCGAACGCGCACCCCCACCTCGCGGACGACGGCAAGTTGGCCCTCATCCACAACGGCATCATCGAGAACTTCTCCGAGCTCAAGGCGGAGCTGCTCGCCGAGGGCGTCGAGTTCCTCAGCGAGACCGACTCCGAGGTCGCCGCGCTCCTGGTGGCCCGGGCCTACCGTTCCTCCGGCGACCTGACCGAGGCCCTGCGCACGGTCGTCAACACCCTCGACGGCGCCTTCACGCTGCTCGTCGTGCACGCCGACCAGCCGGGCGTCGTCGTCGGCGCCCGCCGCAACTCGCCCCTCGTCATCGGCCTGGGCGAGGGCGAGAACTTCCTCGGCAGCGACGTCGCGGCCTTCGTCGCCCACACCCGTCGGGCCATGTCGATCGGGCAGGACCAGCTCGTGACGATCCGTCCCGACTCGGTCGAGGTCGTCGACTTCTCCGGGGCTCCCGTCGAGACGACCGAGTTCGAGGTCGACTGGGACGCCTCGGCCGCCGAGAAGGGCGGCTGGTCCAGCTTCATGGCGAAAGAGATCAGCGAGGAGCCCGAGGCCGTCGCCAAGACGCTGCTCGGCCGCATCACCGCCGAGGGCGCCGTGACCCTGACCGAGCTCGACGGCGTGCGCGAGCGCCTCCTGACCGTCGACCGCGTCATCGTCATCGCCTGTGGCACCGCCGCCTACGCCGGCATCCTCGGCAAGTACGCCATCGAGCAGTGGGCCCGCATCCCCGTCGAGGTCGAGCTGGCGCACGAGTTCCGCTACCGCGACCCGGTCCTCGACGAGAAGACCCTCGTGGTGTCGATCAGCCAGTCGGGCGAGACGATGGACACCCTGATGGCCGTCAAGTACGCCCGAGAGCAGGGCGCCCAGGTGCTGTCGATCTGCAACACGCAGGGCTCGACGATCCCGCGCGAGTCCGACGCCGTGCTCTACACGCACGCGGGCCCCGAGGTCGCCGTCGCGTCGACCAAGGCGTTCGTCGCCCAGGGCACCGCGCTCTTCCTGCTGGGCCTGCACCTGGCGACCCTGCGCGGCACGCTCAGCGCCGAGGCCATCGCCGAGCAGGTCACCGACCTGCACGAGATCCCCGGCAAGATCGAGCAGGTGCTCGAGTCGTCCGAGCGCATCAAGACCCTCGCCGGCTGGATGGCCGACACCCGGTCGGTGCTGTTCCTCGGGCGTCACGTGGGCTACCCCATCGCCCTCGAGGGTGCGCTCAAGCTGAAAGAGCTGGCCTACATCCACGCCGAGGGCTTCGCCGCTGGCGAGCTCAAGCACGGCCCGATCGCCCTGATCGAGCCCGGTCAGATCGTCTTCGTCGTCGTCCCCAGCCCGCGCGACCCGCGGTCGCTGCACCCCAAGGTCGTCTCGAACATCCAAGAGATCCGCGCGCGCGGCGCCCGCGTCATCGCGATCGCCGAAGAGGGCGACGCCGCGGTGCTGCCCTTCGCCGACGAGGTGCTGCACATCCCGCTGGCGGCCCCGCTCTTCGAGCCCCTGCTGTCGGTCGTGCCGCTGCACATCTTCGGCATGGAGCTCGCCGCCGCCAAGGGCCTCGACGTCGACCAGCCGCGCAACCTGGCCAAGTCGGTCACCGTCGAGTAGCGGGTCGTGCAGCCGGGGCAGGGCGTCAGGCGGGTGAGGACGTGATCGTGGGCATCGGCGTCGACGTCGTCGACCTCGGGCGCTTCGACCGCTCGATCGAGCGCACACCGGCGCTCGCCACGCGTCTGTTCCGAGCTGACGAGCTCGTCCTCCGGGACGGCAGCCCCCGCGGGCGCCCGTCGCTCGCGGCCCGCTTCGCCGCCAAGGAGGCGCTGATCAAGTCCCTGGGCGGCTCCACCGGAGTCCGCTGGCACGACGTCGTGGTCGTCTCCGACGACCAGGGAGCCCCGTCGCTCGTGCTCAGCGGGGGAGCGCGGTCGCTCGCCGACTCGCGAGGCGTCTCGCGCCTCCATCTGTCGCTCAGCCACGACGGCGGGGTGGCGGTCGCCTACGTCGTCGCCGAGGGCGACGGCCGGGCCCCCGTCGAGCACGACGCACACCACGAAGGGGCGGACCGATGACCCACGACGTCACCATCACCGTCGACACGGCCGCGTTGCGCCACAACGTCGAGGTCCTCCGGGCCGCCGTCGCGCCGTCGGCCGTCATGGCCGTGGTCAAGGCGAACGCCTACGGCCACGGTGCCGTCGAGTGCGCCCGGGCCTTCGTCGAGGCCGGCGTCGACTGGCTCGGGGTGGCCGACCTGACCGAGGCCGTGGCCCTGCGTCGAGCCGGTGTCGAGGCGCCGGTGCTCGCGTGGCTGCACGCTCCCGACGAGGACTTCGTCGAGGCCGCGGCGCTCGGCATCACCCCCGCGGTGTCCAGCGTCGACCAGCTCGAGGCGGCCGTGGCGGCCGGCGTCCGCGCGGTCCACCTGGCGATCGACACGGGTCTGAGCCGCAACGGGGCCGTCGAGTCCGAGTGGCCCGAGCTGTTCGACCGCGCGGCCGGCCATGACGCCGTCGTGCCGGTCGAGGGCCTCATGACCCACGTGTCGAACGCGTCGTCCGAGGACGACGGCCTGCAGACGGCCCGCTTCGCCCGGGCGTCCGCGATGCTCGACGAGCGGGGGGTGCGGCCGCCCCTGCTGCACGTGGCCGCCTCGGCGGCGGCGCTCGACTACGTGGGGACACGAGCCACGATGGTGCGCTTCGGCCTCGCGAGCTACGGGCTGAGCCCGTACGCCGACCGCACGTCCGCCGAGCTCGGCCTGCGCCCGGCCATGACCGTCACGGCGCCGGTGACCACCGTCAAGCGCATCCCGGCGGGTGAGGGCGTGTCGTACGGCTACCTCTTCCGTCCCGAGCGCGACACGTCGATCGCCATCGTGCCGGTCGGGTACGCGGACGGCATCGACCGGGCCGCGAGCGAGCGCGCCTCCGTCACGATCGGTCGGCGCACCTACCGCGTCCGGGGGCGCATCGCCATGAACGCCCTGGTGATCGACGTGGGCGACGACCCCGTCGAGATCGGCGACGAGGTCGTGCTCTTCGGCGACCCGGCGCTGGGTCGGCAGTCCGCCGCCGACTGGGCCGAGGCGATGGGCGGCATCACCTACGAGGTCGTCGCCTGCCTGGCCGCCGGCCTCACCCGGAGGTACACCGCATGAGCGCCGCGACGTCCCTACGACGGGCCACGGTCGACCTGGCCGCGTACCGGGCGAACCTCGAGTCGTTGATCGCCCGTCTCGACCCGGTCGAGATCCTGGCCATCGTCAAGGCCGACGCCTACTCCCATGGCGCCCCCGTGCTCGTGCCCGAGGCCGTGGCGGCGGGCATCCGCTGGTTCGGCACGGTCGAACTCGCGCCGGCCCTCGAGATGCGACGGCTGGGCATCGGCGGCGACGCCTCGTTCTTCGCCTGGCAGCTCAGCCCGTCCGACGACCTCGAGGCGGCCGTCGACCTGCGGGTCGACCTGGGGGTGTCGACCTTCGACCAGCTCGACGCCGTCGCGGCGGTCGCACGGGCCCGCGGCGGTGTCGCCCTCGTCCACCTGACGATCGACACGGGCCTGCACCGTGAGGGGTGCCTGCCCTCGGACTGGCCGGCCTTCGTCGCCCGTGCCGTCGAGTTGCGCGACGAGGGGGTGGTCCGCCTGCGGGGCATCTTCTCGCACGTCAGCGAGACGAGCGAGGCCGACGACCAGGCCGCGGCCCGCGTGTTCGAGCAGGCCGTGGCCGAGGCCGAGGCGCTCGGGGCCACCGTCGAGAAGCGGCACATGTCGTCGAGCTCGGCCGCACTCGAACACCCCGAACGACGCTTCGACATGGTGCGCATGGGGTCGAACGGCCTGGGCATCCCCGTGACCGAGGGCGTCACCGCCGCCGACCGGGGACTGCGGCAGGTGCTCACGCTGAGCGCGTCCGTGGTCAAGGTCAAGCGCGTCGCCGCGGGCACCGGCGTCTCGTACGACTACACGTTCCGTGCTCCGTCCGACACGACGCTCGCGCTCGTGCCCCTGGGGTACGCCGACGGCGTCAGCCGGCGGGCACAGGGCACCGTGCACGTCGTCGTGAACGGCGCGCCCCGCCCGATCGTGGGCCGGGTCGCGATGGACCAGTTCCTGGTCGACATGGGCGACGACCCCGTGGCGGTCGGTGACGAGGTCGTGTTGTTCGGGCCGGGCGACCAGGGCGAGATGACCATCGGCGAGTGGGCCGACGCCACCGACACGATCCCCGAAGAGGTCGCCTGCCGCGTCGGAGCCCGGGTGCCCCGCGTCTACGTCGGCGGACGGCCGTGACCGTCCAGGGCGACCCCGTCGAGCTGATCGTCGCCGACGCCGACGCCATGGAGGCGCTGGGGCGTCGGATGGCCGGGTCGCTGCGGGCGGGTGACCTGCTGGTGCTGACCGGACCGCTCGGCGCCGGCAAGACGACCTTCACGCGCGGCCTCGGCGAAGGGCTCCAGGTGCGCGGCCAGGTGGCGAGCCCGACGTTCGTCCTGGCGCGCACGCACCCGACCGCGTCGGGTACGCCCCTGGTGCACGTGGACGCGTACCGGCTGTCGGGCGAGGCCGAGCTCGACGACCTGGACCTCGACTTCGAGGGCTCGATCGTCGTGGTCGAGTGGGGAGCCGGACTGCTGGACGGCGTCGCCGAGTCGTGGCTCGACATCGTCATCGAGCGTCCGACCGGGGCGGCCGAGGCGCCGGTCGTCGACGCGTCGGACGACGGGTCGGCGGGGCACGGGCCGGACGACGAGCAGGAGGCGCCCGCTCCCGAGGTGCTGGACGAGCCGAGACGCGTGACGATCACGCCGCACGGCACCCGCTGGGCCGACACGGCCCTGCTCGCCGACTGACCGTCGCGGGCACGGGCACCCCCTCCGGGGGTCGTGAGGACCTCTCTGCTCCGGGTATGCTCGCCAGGTTCCACCACCTCAACCCGGGAGTGTCCGTTGGATCCTCAGCACTACTGGCGCGCTCTCCTGAAGAGTTGGCCCCTCGTCGTCGTCCTCGCCCTCGTCGGCGGAGGCGCGGGTTACGCGTACGCCCAGACGCAGCCCGACTCGTTCCGGGCCACGAGCAGCGTGTTCGTCTCGGCGACCGAGGGCTCCGACCCCAACGAGCTGTTGCAGGGGTCGTCGTACACGCAGAACCTCGTGCAGAGCTACACGCGTCTCGCCACGTCGTCGGTCGTGCTCGAACCCGTCATCCAGCAGATGGGCCTCGACGTGACCCCGACGCAGCTGGCACGTCAGATCACCGCCGAGAACCCTCTGAACACCGTCATCATCGACGTCGCCGTGGTGGACGGCGACGCGCAACGGGCGGCCGACGTCGCGAACGCGGTCACCATCTCGTTGAGCCGGCAGGCCCGGGCGCTGTCGCCCGAGAACACCGCCGGCAACTCGACGCTGAGCGTCGCGCCGATCGCCGAGGCCACGCCCCCGACGTCGCCCATCAGCCCGAACCGCCGACTGATCGCCCTGAGCGGTCTCGCCGTCGGAACCGTCCTCGGCATCGCCCTGGCGCTGCTGCGATCGGTGGTCGACACCAGGCTCCGCACCGCCCGCGACGTCGAGGACCTGCACCTCGTGCCGTTGCTCGGCAGCGTCACGCGCCGCAACCGTGGTGTGCTGGCTCTCTCCGACGAACCCCAGGGCGCGGCGGCGGACGACTTCCGTCGCATCCGGGCCCAGCTGCAGTTCGCGGACGTCGACCGGGCCACCCGGACCATCGCCGTCTCGTCGGTCGCGGCCGACGAGCGCGAGGGTCGGGCTGCGGTCGCCCTCGACCTCGCGCTGGCCTTCGCCGAGCGGGGCCTCGAGGTGCTCGTGGTGGACGCCGACCTGCGCGGCAGCGGTCTCGCCGAGCTCGCCGCCGTCTCGGACGAGGTCGGCCTGACCGACGTCGTCGTCGGCCGACTCGAGTTCGCCGCCGCCGTGACGTCGTGGCGCGACGGCGTCGACATCCTCACGGCCGGCGACGTGCCGCCGAACCCGAGCCCACTGCTGAGCTCGCGATCGATGGCCCTGCTGCTCGAGACCGCCGGGGAGCGCTACGACGTCGTCGTGGTCGACGCCCCCGCGGTGCTCACGTCGTCCGACACGCTCGAGATCGGTCGCCTGACCGACGGCGTCGTCATCGTCGCCACGGCGGGCCGGTCGACCCGACCGCGGCTCGTGTCGGCCGTCCGCGCGCTGACGAACGTGAAGGTGCGCGTCATCGGCGTCGTGTTCGACGGGGTGGCCCCGGGCCGTCAGCGGGCGTCGCACGACCTGCCGCCGTCGGTGCTCGTGCCCGTCTCGACGTCGTCCGACGAGCAGACCTATCCCTTCGGCTCCACCACGACGGCCGACGCGGCCGCCCCGACGGCCGCCACGACCGACGCGGCGGCCCCGGGCAGGTCCCGCCGCACCGCGGGTCGCCAGGGCGACGCCACGTCGTGAGCCCCACCCGCCCGGCCCGCCCGTCCCGGGGGCGCACGCCGCGCCTCCCGGCGGTCCGCCTCTACGAGTCCGTGCGCACGGCCCACCTCGAGCGGGCGCACGAGCTGGCGCCCGCCAGCATCGTCTACCGCGTCACCCGCTACGACTTCGACGACTCGCTCGCCGCGGGGCTCGACCTCGTGCAGGCCGGTCCGCTCGCCTCGGCCTGGCTGATCGCGCGGTCACGGGTCGAGACGCTCGAGGTGAACGAGCCGCTCATGACGTCGAGCCTGCCGACCACGGCGCTGGTGCTGGCCGCCCTCGCGGTGCGACGCCGGCTGACCGGCCGCCGCACGGTCGTCGTCAGCTACCTGATCGGCAACGCCGACCCCTTCGACGCGGCCACGGCTCCGCGCCTCAGGACGCGACTGCGCCGACGAGGCGAACGCGTGCTGGCACGCGCGGTCTGGCGCCGTCTCGACCGGGTGGTCTTCGGGACGGACGCCGCACGCGAGACGTACGCGCGCCTCCTGGGGGCCGCCTCGCCCCGCGTCACCACGACCACGGTGCCGGCCCTGCCGACCCGGCACGCGGACGCCCGCGGTGGCGGCGTCCGCTCGCCCGCGGTGGCCTTCGTCGGCTCGTTCGTCGAGCGCAAGGGGCTGCGCGTCCTGGCGGCGGCCTGGCCGCTCGTCGTCGCCGCCCGCCCCGAGGCGACGCTGACGCTGCTCGGCAAGGGCGCGCTCGAGCAGGAGGCGCGGGCACTGTCGGTCGCGCAGCCCTCGGTCGCCGTCGAGGTCGACCCACCCCGTCCCCGCATCCACTCCGTGCTCGAGGAGGCGCGCGTGCTCGTGCTCTGGTCGCAGCCCAGCCCGACCTGGCGCGAACAGGTGGGGTTGCCGATCGTCGAGGGGCTGTCGCACGGCTGCACCGTCGTCACGACCACCGAGACGGGGCTCGCCGACTGGCTCGACGCCCACGGCCACGTGGTCGCGTCCGACCCCCGCGCACCACAGGTGCTGGCCGACGCGATCGTCGAGGCGCTCGACGCCGGACGCGCCGCCGACGACGTGCTGGCCGACCTGCCCGACCGGGACGGACGCCTCTCCGCGGACGACCGACTGTTCAGGAGCGCCTCGTGAGCCGGTCGACGACGGGCTCGGCCGGTCGTCCCCGCCGGGGCGGAGCGATGGCCGCCGTGGGCTCGACCGCGGCGACGAAGGTCATCGTGATGGGCCTGTCGGGCGTGCTCGGCATCATCACGAGCCGCATGATCATCCAGAACTTCGGCACCGACGCCTACGCGCAGTACGGGCTGCTCTCGACCTTCCCGACCCTGTTGCCGTTCGCCGACCTCGGCATCGCGGCCATCGTCATCAACGCGGTGGCCGGATCGTCGTCGGTCCGCACCGACGACTTCGTCAAGCGCTCGATCGTCACCGCCTTCCGCGTGCTGCTGGTGTCGGGCGGCATCATGGTCGCGGTCGCCCTGCTCATCACCCTCGCGGGCTGGTGGCCCGTTCTGCTCGGCGAGGGGTTGCTGCCCGACGGTGGCTCGCTCGCGGCGGGACTCTGCCTCGCGGTGTTCGGCCTCGTGATCCCGCTCACGGTCGGGCAGCGCATCCTCGTGGGGCTGAAGAAGACCAGCACGCAGGTCGCCAGCCAGGCCGTCGTGGCACCGTTCATGCTGCTCGCCATCGGTTCGGCCGTCATGTTCAGCGTGCCGGTCGGCAGCTACCTCGCGGTCATCTCGTACGTGGCCAACAGCCTCGTCTCGGTGATCTGCCTGATCGTGGCGGCGCGCGCGCTGTCGCCGCAGATCGGGTCGGCCGTCAAGCTCGTGCCCCGCATCCGCAGCTACCGCGGCGTGCCCGCGCTGGGCCTGGCCTGGCCGATGCTCGTGCAGATGATCGCCCTGCCGGTCGCGATGCAGACCGGCCGCCTGCTCCTCAGCCACCTGGCCGGGCCGGACGAACTCGCGCAGTACAACCTCGCCTCGCAGCTCTTCGGCATCGTGCTGCAGACCGTCGCGGCCGCGGGCATCGCCCTCTGGCCGGTCTACGCCGCGGCCCGCTCGGCCGGGCGGGTGGAGTCGCCGACCGTGCCGACGCTGTGGTTCCTGCTGGGGGGACTCGTGCTGGGCACGGCGCTCGCCGTGCTGAGCCCGTTCCTGGCGCGCTTCGTCTCGGGCGGGGCGATCACGCTCGACGGCTGGATGCTCGTCGGGTTCGTGGTGTTCGTCGGCCTGCAGGCGGCGAAGTACCCGGTCGGCATGTACATGACCGACAAGACCGGGCTGGTCTTCCAGGTGCTGCCGATCGTGCTGATGGTGCCGCTCAACCTGGGGTTGTCGTGGTGGTTCATCGGGCAGGTCGGGGCCGCCGGACCCGTGCTGGGGTCGGCGATCTCGGTGGCGCTCTGCCAGCTCGTGCCGAACCTCTGGTACGTGTCGCGCGACCTCGGTCGCCGTCGGGCGGAGGCGGCAGCGGGCGGAGCGGCCGGCGACGATGCCGACGACGACGGCACGGTAGGCCTCGACGTCGACGAGCAGCGTGGCGACGAGACGGCGACCGACCAGGCCATCGTCGAGCGGGCGGCGGCCGAACAGGCCTCCGACGCACGGTCCGGCGACGGGCGTGGCGACGGACCCGAGGAGGCGCGGTGATCGAGGTCCTGTTCGCGAGCGAACGCGACGTCCCCGGTTGGGCGGCCGACCACGCGGCGGGCCTCCGGCCCGGCCTCTGGCCGTACGGCCTCGAGGCGTTGCAAGACGCAGACCCGGAGGCGCGCATCGCGTCGGTCCCGGAACCCGGCCGCCTGCAGGTGCTGCGCGACCGGGTGGTGCCGCGCCGCGCCTCCTCGTCCGGGGTGCCGTCCGACGACGTCGGGGTGACCTGGGACGAGAACGTCGCGCGTCGGATGCTGCTGGCACGGCCGCACGAGCGCATGTACACGGGCGTCATCTGGGTGACGGACCGGGTCGAGCGCGGGCAGGACGTCGGGCGCATGCGTGACGTGCTGCGACGCATGAGCGGACTCTGGGTGATCAGCCGCGGGCAGGTCGAGCCGTTGCGACGGTTCGTCGGCGAGGACGGCCCACCGGTCGGGTTCTTCACCTTCGGGGTCGACGAGGACTTCTTCGCGGCGCGTCCGTGGCCCACGCGACCGATGGTGCTGAGCATCGGAGGCGACCGCGACCGCGACCCGGCGACCCTGTTCGCGACGCTCGAGCAGGTCCACGCCGAGCGACCGGACGTCGAGCTGGTCGTGCAGACGACGAGCGACGCGGCCCCGCCCGAGGGCGTCACCGTGGTGCCGCACGTCTCGCACCGCGAGCTGGCCGAGCTGTACGCCCGTGCCTCGCTCGTCGCCGTGGCGACGCGCGACAACCTGCACGCGTCCGGCATGACGGTCAGCCTCGAGGCGATGGCCACGGGTCGGCCCGTCGTGATGACGGACACGCCGGGCATCGAGGACTACGTGGTGCACGAACGCACCGGGCTGCTCGCGCCGGTGGGGGACTCGGCGGCCCTCGCCGGGCACGTGCTGCGGCTGCTCGGCGACGAGGCCGAGGCACGCGCGTTCGGCGCGGCGGGACGGGCCCTCGTCGAGGAACGGCTGACGACGCGGCACCTCGCGGCGTCGCTGGCGGAGTTCGTCGGCGCCTGAGGCGACCGCGCACGCATCCGACCGGAGCGGGGCCTGTCAACCCCCCGACGGTGAACGGCGGCTGTGATTTGCATGAACTGCAACCTTGTGATCGGCTATGAGTTCGCCCACACCGCCGTGGCTCAGGAAGGCCGAGATGACGACCGAACACCGCACCCCCACCGAGACACCGTCCCGACGAGGGCTGAGCGCCTTCCTCGCGGCTCCACCGCCCGCACCCCGGCTCGACGACGCGAGCGTCGCCCGGCGCTACCCGCGCCTCCGTCTGCAGGTCTTCATCGGGATCTTCATCGGGTACGCCGCCTACTACCTCATCCGCAACAACGTGCCGTTGGTGTCGACCATCCTCAAGGACGAGAACGGCTTCAGCACGCTCGGCCTCGGCGTCATCACGAACGGCGTCCTGCTGGCGTACGGGTTCAGCAAGTTCCTGAGCGCCATCGTGAGCGACAGGAGCAGCGCACGGTTCTTCCTGCCCATCGGCCTGGCGTTGTCGGCCCTCGCCAACCTCGTCATCGCCTTCGTGCCGGCGGTGGGCGCCTCGGTGGCCCTCTTCGCCGTCGTGATGATCGTCAACGGGTTCTTCCAGGGCATGGGCTGGCCGCCCAGCGGCCGCACCCTGGTGCACTGGTTCTCGACGTCCGAACGTGGTGGGAAGACCGCGATCTGGAACGTCGCCCACAACGTGGGAGGCGCGGGTGCCGGTGGCCTCGCGGGTGTCGCCCTCGCCTCGTTCGGCACCTGGCAGAGCGTGTTCTGGTTCCCCGCGATCGTCTGCCTCGTGATCGCCGTCGTGGCGCTCGTGCTCCTGCGCGACACCCCGGAGTCCGAAGGGCTCCCGCCCATCGAGGAGTACCGGAACGACCCGGCCCCCGTCGAGGCCGACGCCGCGGACGAAGGTGCCTCCACCTGGACCACCATCCGTCGCTACGTGCTGACGAACCGCACCATGGTGAACCTGGCGCTGGCCAACGTCTTCGTCTACACGCTCCGCTACGGCGTGCTCGTCTGGGCGCCCGTGTACCTGTCCGAGGTCCGCGGCGCGAGCCTCGGCGAGGGCATCGCCGGGTTCTCGCTGTTCGAGCTGGCGGGCATCCCCGGCACCCTGCTCTGCGGCTACATCAGCGACAAGGTGTTCCGGGGCCGCCGGTCGCCGACGGGCATCCTCTTCATGAGCGCCGTCGGAGTCGCCGTAGCGGTCTACTGGCTCTCGCCGGTCGAGGGCCCCCTGTGGATCTCGCTCGCCATGCTCGTCGCCATCGGTGGCCTGATCTACGGCCCGGTCATGCTGATCGGCCTGCAGGCCCTCGACCTCAGCCCGCGATCGGTCGCCGGCACCGCGGCCGGGTTCACCGGCCTCTTCGGTTACGTGCTCGGCGCCACGCTCGCCTCCACCGGCATCGGCCTGGCCGTGCACGCGTTCGGCTGGGACGTCACCTTCGTGCTCATCCTCGTCTGCGTCGTGCTCGCGATCGTCCTGCTCGCGATCGTCGGACGCGACGAGCGGGCCCTCAACGAGAGGAAGCGCGCCCGCGAGGCGCAGTCACCGACGGCACGGTGATCCGGTCGCTCCGGGCGGCCGGTCCGGCCATCGTCACGCGGTCGTGGTGGACACGGGCTGCGTGGCGTCGGGTCGGGCCGCCCGGACGACGAGCGCCAGCTGCACGCGGTTGCCGACGTCGAGCTTGTCGTACGCGTGGCCGACGTGGGTCTTCACGGTGGCGACGCTGACGAAGAGGTCGGCGGCGATCTCGGCGTTCGACGCCCCCTCGGCCACCGCGACGGCCACCTCCCTCTCGCGGTCGGTCAGCAGGGCCAGCCGGGCGCGGGCGTCGGCGGCCGAGCCCGCCTCGTCCGCCGCGGTGGTCCGGGTGGCGGCGGCGATGACGCGGTCGAGCACGCTCGGCGAGAGGATGGATCGCCCCCGCGCGACGGCGAGCACGGCCTCGACGAGTTCGTGCGGAGGGGTGTCCTTCACGAGGAACCCGCGGGCGCCGCGCTGAAGGGCCCCCAGCACGAGGTCGTCTGCCTCGAAGGTCGTCAGCACGATCACCCGCAGGTCGGGCCGTCGGACCAGTTCACGCTCGGTCGCCTCGAGCCCGTCGCAGCGCGGCATGCGGATGTCCATCAACACGACGTCCGGTTCCGTGCGGTCGATGACGTCCTCGGCGTCGAGCCCGTCCACGGCCTCGCCCACGACGTCGACGTCCGTGTGTCCGCCCAGGATGAGGCGCAGCCCCGACCGCACCAGGGCGTCGTCGTCGACCACGACGACCCGCACCGGACGCACGACGGTCATCGCGTCCACGGCAGATCGGCCTCGACGACGAAGTCGTCCCCGTCGGGGCCCGCCCGGAACCGGCCGCCCACCAGGCGGGCGCGTTCGGCCAGCCCGGCGAGGCCGTGGCCGTCCCTCGCGGCGTCGGACGGCCCGTGGGGCGCGGGGTTCGTCACGCGGATGCGGACGACGTCCGTCGGAGCCGCCTCGACCGACACCGTCACCCGGACCGGCTGTCCGGGAGCGTGACGTCGGGCGTTCGTGAGGGCTTCCTGGACGATGCGATAGGCGTGTCGTCCGACGGCGGTCGGCACCTCGGCCGAGCGGGCCGCGTCGTCGATCACCGACGTGACCGGTGAACCGGCCTCCCGCGCCTCCTCGACCAGGGCGTCGAGCTCGCGCAGCGTGGGTTGAGGAGGCGCGGTGACCGTGACCTCGGAGGCCCCGCCCGCCTCCGGGTCGCGCAGCACCCCCAGCACGTCCCGGAGGTCGGAGAGGGCCGCGTGGGCCTCGGCCCGGACGACGGCCGCGGCGGCGACGGTCTCGTCGGGGTCGAGGTCGCGGCCCCGGTACTCGAGCGCCCCGGCGTGGAGGGCGACGAGGGAGAGCCGGTGGCCGAGGACGTCGTGCATCTCGCGGGCCAGGTGTGCCCGCTCTCCGTCGCGGGCCCGCTCCTCGCGGAGCACCTGGTCGCGTTCGACGAGGAGGGCCCGTTCGCGCAGCGAGGCGATCAGGGCGCGTCGGGAGCCGACGACCACCCCGACGAGAGCGAGGAGAGCGTAGGCGAGGGCGACGACGGCCAGGGCGACCGCCGCCCACCCGGCGGACCACCCGTCCTCCCACGAACGGAACACGAGGAGTTCCGCGACCACCGTGGCCGCGACGAACACGACACCGGCGGCCACGATCTCGCCGGGCCGTCGGCGCGTGGCCAGCGACACGACGACCAGGACGGCGGCCCCGACCGCGAGCGTCGAGAACGATCCCAGGGCGAGGACCACGAGGCCGACGACGAGCGGTGCCCGGTGGCGGAAGGGGACGAGGGCGAGGGCGGTCAGCCCGGCGAGCACGTCTCCGACCAGGGAGGCCCCGAACCGGGCGTCGCTCCAGCCGCTCACGTCCGTCGACGGCCAGACCACGGCGAAGGAGACCAGCCCGACGAGGACGGCGACGGCGAGGCGCCACGAGCCCGCCCAGAGCCGGCGGGCCCGTGACGGCCCGGCACCACCCGCCGTCGGCGCTCGCCGGTGTCGCGGTCTCGGGTCGTGCGGTGGCTGTGCTCATGGGTCGAGCTTAGGAAGCGCCCAGCCACCGGGGATCGACCGATGGTCGGAGATCGTGGTGGCACCGGTCCCCACCGAGGCGCGACTCCTGGTCGGGGCTCAGGCGGTCCGGGGCCAGTCCGTCGTCAGGTACGCCTCGACGGCACGGTTGCGGAACGCGTACGGCTTGCCCCGGCTCACCACCCCGCGCACCGTGTCGAGCCGTTGCGAGGTGGGCCCGAGCTGGGCGCCCGAGGCCAGGCCCATCGCCTCGGCGATGGCGTTCAGGGTGCGCCCTGCCGGGGGCAGCGACGCCATCGCCCGGAGGAACTCGTGCTCTCGTGGGGGGAGGCGGTTCAGGATGCGCTCGACGTGGGCCGACGCTTCGCCCTCGGCTCCGCGCCAGCCCGCCACGACGTCGTCCTCGGACACGACGGGTGCCGTCCCGACGTTCCACGCCCGCTGCCCGGCGAGCTGGAACAGGAAGGGCTCTCCGCAGCTGAGGGCCGCGATGGCCCTGGCCGCCGCGGGGTCCATGCGGACGGTCTCGACGACGCCGTGTTCGCCCGGGGTCTCCCATCCGGCGATCACGAACGGCTGGAGTGCTTCGAGGATGTCGCCCTCGTCGAGGGGGCCCAGCGTGGTGGTCCGGAACCGCCGGGCGAAGGTCGCCCCCTTGCGGGCACCCGCCATGTCCTCGAAGTCGGGGAGGCCCGTCAGGTAGACGGCGACGGGCAGGTGCCGGGACACGGTGCCTCCACCGGGGACGGCGACCTCGACCTCGTGCGAGAGGGTGTCGCCGAGCGCGATGAGCAGTTGCGAGAGGGCGGCCTCGTCGCCGATGTTCTGCACCTCGTCGACGTGGATCACGACGACGGCGTCCTGCTCGATCGCCGCCTGGCCGAGTTCGACGAGGAGTTCGAAGAGCGCCGTGAACGGCTCGGGGCCGTCGGCGCCGCGCGTCGTCACCGAGAAGCCGGTCACGGCCACCTGCTCGACCCTGGCGAGCAGGTCGAGCACGCCCCGACGGGTCGAGGCACGGAGCCCGGCGCCGTCGGCCAGACGCAGGACGGCGGAGGCGATGATCTTGAGCGGATCGGCCCCGGTGGGCATGCGCAGCTGAGGCGTGACCCAGTCGCCGGCCTCGGCGGCGTCGCGGGCGATGCGTCGGACGAGGCTCGACTTGCCGGTGCCCGGTTCGCCGAGGATCGTCCGTCCGGTCTCGTACAGACCCGCACGTCGGCGGGGTCGCAGGACCTGGTGCCAGTCGCTCAGCTGCTCGGTTCGGCCGGCCCAGACGTCGGGGACGACGTCGGAGCCCGCCTGGAACGGGTTGGTGAGGGGAGATCGCACGGTGATAAATTTATCAGAGCCCGGGTCGACCGTTGATAAATTTATCAAACCCTCTCTCGGGCTCGTCGTCGACGCAGCTCGGTCGCCACGATCCGTCGCCCCTCGAGGACGGCCCGCAGTCCGACGAGCAGCGTGCCCGGTGACCGGACGAACTGGCGCCGCCCGCCCTGCAGCAGCACCTCCCACGCGATGCGGGGGGTCAGTCGGCGCCACCGGCGGAGGTCGTCGTCGCCGAGGTGCTTCGCGGCGAACAGCAGCCGGTTGCGGATGTTGTACCGGTAGTACCCCGCCGACTTCGCCTGCCCCGACCGGTCGGCCCCGCCGTCGGTCTGCGTGCCGCCCTCGGCGTGGACGACGGTGACGTCGTCGAGCAGCCGCAGCGCGCCTCCCGAACCGACGACGCGACGCGACAGGTCGACGTCCTCCCAGTACAGGAAGTAGTCGTCGTCGAAGCCGCCGCAGCGCTGCCAGAGGTCGTCGCTCAGCACGAGGCAGGCGCCGCTCAGCCACTCCTCGACGCGGACGCCGGGCAGCCGTCGTCGCCGCGAGCGGATGCGGCCGTCGTCGAGGTACAGGTCGCTGCCCGCCGACCAGACGCTGCCGTCGGGGCGCAGCACGGTCGGCGCGCTCATCGTCAGCGGGTCGGACGAGGAGGCGCGGTGCAGGGCGGTGAGGGCTCCCGCGTCCGCGACGGCGTCCGGGTTGAGCAGCACGTGGTGACGCGCCCCGGCCTCACGGGCCCGGGCGACGCCGAGGTTGACGCCGGTGCCGAAACCCTCGTTGCCGTCGGGCGCGACGAGGTGCCAGCCCTCGGCCGCGGCGAGCTCGCTCACGCGGGCGCGCTCGGCCGCTCCCGACCAGTTGTCGACGACGACCACGACGAGGCCCTCCGTCGCCCGTGAGACGGGCGCGAGGTTCTGGCGCAGCAGGTCGGTCGAACCGTAGTTGACGACGACCACCGAGAGGCCGGCGAACGACTCACCCACGGTTCGTCCCCCGTCCACCCGCAGGAGGCGCGGTGCAGGGCCCGTCGCCCCTCACCGACCTGACATGCTGGGGGCCGTGACGACTGACCCGACCACGCCGCGCCTCCTGACCATCGCCGTGCTGACCTTCCGCCGGCCGCGCGATCTCGACGCGGTGCTGCCGCTGCTCGTCGAGCAGGCCCGCAGCGTCCGCGGACTCGGCGTCGAGGCGCGCGTGCTCGTCGTCGACAACGACGCGAGCGGGTCGGGCCGTGGACGCGTCGAGGAGGCGGCGCTCGCGGCGGCCGACCCGGGCGACGGTGCCGGACCCGTGACGGTCGACTACGTCGTCGAGGCCACGCCGGGCATCGCCTCGGCCCGCAACCGTGCGCTCGCCGAGAGCGGCGACGGCGACGTGCTGGTCTTCATCGACGACGACGAGCGGCCGTCCGACGGGTGGCTGGGCGCCCTGGTCTCCCTGCAGGCCGAGACGGGTGCCGCGGCCGTCGTCGGTCCCGTGCGCAGCGAGTACGAGGTCGAGCCCGAGCCCTTCATCGTCGAAGGACGCTTCTTCGTGCGACGCCGACTCGCGACCGGCACGCCCGTCGACGTCGCCGCCACCAACAACCTGCTGCTCGACCTCGTCGAGGTGCGTCGCCAGGGCCTGGCCTTCGACGTGGCCCTCGGCCAGCTCGGTGGCGAGGACACCCTGTTCACCCGCAGCCTGGTCGCCGGTGGCGGCACGATCCTGTGGTGCGCCGAGGCGGTCGTCACGGACGTCGTCCCCGCCCACCGCGTCACGCGGCGATGGGTCGTGCAGCGTGCCTACAGCAGCGGCAACGGTTGGAGCCTCACCTCGGTGATGCTGTCCGCGCGAGGGCCCTCGCGACTGTCCACGCGCCTCCGGCTGTCGGCCAAGGGCGGCGTGCGCGTCGTCGGCGGGCTGGGCCGGTACGCGGTCGGCACGGTGACCCGCCCCCTCGGTCGACGGTCGCTGGGGCAGCGGGCTCGCGGCATCCGGACGATGGCCCGGGGCGCCGGCATGGTGGCGGGCGCGTGGGGCGCGGGGTACCGCGAGTACGGCCGCGTCGACGGCTGAGCTCACGGGCGCGCCCGGCGTCCGCCGACGGCACGTCGACCACGGGTCGCGGCGATCGCCCGACGGTAGGCCGCGACGTGTGCTTCGCCGGCGCGGTCCCAGTCGCGGGCCGACAGGTCGGGGCGCGCGTCGTCGTCGAGCCGCGAGGCCGCGTCGAGCGCGTCCTCGACGTCGTCGGGACCGAGTTCGTCGGCGTACTGCCGGACCCAGTCGGCTCCGACCTCGTCGGCCAGGCGGGCGTTGACCTCGTTGGCGGGCACGAGCACGGGCCGGCCGAGCGACAACGCCGTCAGCACCCCGCCCGAGTTGTGCATCTCGCGGTAGGGCAGCACGACCAGCTCGGCCCGGCGCACCACGTCGATGAGGTCCTCGTCGTCGAGGAAACGCAGGTCGAGGCTGACCCGGGGATCGTCGGCCGCGAGCTGCTCGAGCCCGTGGGCGAGCTCGGGCGTCGAGGGCTTGCCGGCGGCGTGCAGCCTCCGGTCGTCGCCCCGGACGCCTCGGAAGGCCCGGACGAGGCCGTCGACCCCCTTGTAGCGGCGGATGAAGCCGAAGTACGACACCCGGCCTGCCTCGCGCGACGGCCACGGCCAGCGGGCGAACCAGTCGACGTAGTGGCCGTGGGGGATGAGCGCGCCGAGTGCGTCGGCGTGCTCGGGCGTCTCGTCGTTCAGCCGCACCCAGAGCGCGGTGCGTCGCTCGATCCAGCGCAACAGGACGCGCTCGCGCCGGGAGATGCCGCTCGGCAGCTCGAGGTTGTGCTCGGTGCGGACGATCGGGGTGCGCGTCAGCCGCAGCTTCGTCACCAGGGCGACGGTCAACGCCTGACGCACGAGCGCCTTGAGCGGGCTCTGCCCCGAGACGAGGATCTCGGGCCAGTGCACGTGGAAGACGTCGTAGCGGCCCAGGAGGGCGCCCTTCCAGTCGAAGGTGCGCACCTCCACCCCGGGCACCGCGCCGACGGCGTCCCGGAGCATCACGAGGTAGGGGTTCGTCGTCGGTCGCGGTCGCGGGAACGACTGCTGGACGACGAGCCTGCTCGCGTGCTCCGGGGCGGCGTCGGTCACGGCTTGAAGACGCTCAGGTCGTCGAACGAGACCGTCTGCGGGGCGTTGGTGGTGCTTCCCGAGGTGTAGGCGCCGAGGGCGACCCAGCCGGGTGCCTGCAGGCCGGCGAAGGTGTCGGTGGCCGACACCGTCCAGGCCGTGGGCTCCGCGGTGCCGTCCGCCCAGACCTTGGCGCGGATCGTCGTCGTGCCCGAGCCGCTCACCTCGAGTCGGACGTTGAGCTTCGCACCGGGGGCGATCGTGCCGGGCACGAGCGTCTCGCCCACCAGGTTCACGCCGGAGGCCGATCCCTTGAAGGCGGTCAGGGCGACGACGGCGCGTCCGTCGGAGCGGTAGCGCAGGGTCGCGCGGTACTCCGAGTTCGTCGCGACCTTGCGGCCGGTCACGTAGACGAAGGTGCCGCCACCGGTGGCCGCCTTGTCGAGGCTCACGCTGGTGCGCAGGTCGGCGTCGGTCGTGCTGACGCCGGTGAGTGCCATGGAGGTGTTGTAGCCCGCTGCCCCGAGGAACTGCGTGCCGACCCCGCCGGTCACCGCGTACTGCGACGCGCTGCCGGTGCGGGCCCAGGTGCCGCCGACCTCCGCCGTGCCCCAGCCGCCCGTCACCGAGCGTCCGAAGCCGTCCTTGACCGCGGCCGTGACCACGGGAGGCGCGGTGACCGTCACCGTGGAGGTGCGGGTCGCGGTGGCTCCCTTGTCGTCGGTCACCGTGAGGGTCACGGTGTAGGTGCCGCCGACGGCGTAGTCGTGGGCCGCCGTGCTGCCGGTCGCCGTGCCTCCGTCGCCGAAGTCCCAGGCGTACGCCGTGACGGTGCCGTCGGAGTCGGTCGAGGCGCGTCCGTCGGTCGAGACCGAGAGGGCCTTGGCCGACGTCGTGAACGAGGCCGTCGGAGCAGCGTTCGGGATCGGCGCGACGGTCACGCTGCCGGTCGAGGTGCCCGTGGCGCCCTTGTCGTCGGTCACGGTGAGGGTCACCGTGTAGGTGCCGGCCGCCGCGTAGGTGTGCGCGGCCGTCCTGCCCGTGGCCGTGCCTCCGTCGCCGAACGTCCAGGCGTAGGCCGCGACGGTGCCGTCGGGGTCGGTCGACGCGGTGGCGTCGGTCGAGACGGCCAGTCCCGTGGCGGCGCTCGTGAACGAGGCCGTCGGGGCCACGTTCACCGGGGGAGCCGGGGCGACCGTGACCGTCCCCGTCGAGGTGCCGGTGGCACCCTCGGAGTCCGTCACGACGAGCGTCACCGTGTAGGTGCCGGCAGCGGCGTACGTGTGGTTCGCGGTCGGACCCGTTGCGGCGACGGTGCCGTCACCGAAGTCCCAACGGTACGACGCGACGGTCCCGTCGGAGTCGGTCGAGGTGCTCGCGTCCACGGCGACGGCCAGGTGGTCGACCACCGAGGTGAACGAGGCGGTCGGTGCCGCGTTCACCCGGGGCGCCGTCACGGTGACGGTGGCGGTCGACGTGCCGACGGCTCCCTGGTCGTCCGTCACGGTGAGGGTGACGGTGTAGGTGCCCCCCGCGGCGTAGGCGTGCGAGGGGGTGGCGCCGCTGGCCGGGGCGCTCCCGTCGCCGAAGTCCCAGCCGTACGAGGCGATCGTCCCGTCGCGGTCGACCGAGGTGCGGCCGTCGAAGGCGACGCCGAGACCGGTGGGCGTCGAGGTGAAGGCCGCCGTGGGCGCGGCGTTCGGCTTGTTCGCACCGAGCGCGTAGTGCTGCGCGACCGTGGTGGCGTCGAGGGGTCGGGCGTAGACCGCGGCCTCGTCGAGGCTCCCGGCCCAGTAGCCCGAACCAGAGTTCCACGAGCTGTCGCCGCCGAGGCGCCAGAACCCGCGGTAGCCGTCCGAGGCAGTGGTCGGGTTCGACCCGACCTGGGCGCCGTCGACGTAGAGCTTCATGCCGTCCGAGCCCTGCGTGGCGACCACGTGGTGCCAACGGCCGTCGTTGTAGCTCGCCGTGCTGCTCGCGAGGTTCATCCGACCGGTCCAGTTGCCGAACTGCAGGCGACCGTCCTGCTCCATGTACACGTGGCGGTCGTAGTTGCCGCTGTAGCCGGTCTGCTGGTTGCCGAAGCCGATCAGCTTGCCGCCCGAGGTCGTCGTCGTGTTGAACCAGGTCTCGAGCGTGTAGTTGTTCGGGGTGTCGTACGAGGTGGTGGTCGCGACGCCGGCGTCCTGGCCGTTGAACGTCGCCGACTGGCCGGAACCGCCGACGGCGGACGTGCCGCCGGTGGCCACGCCGCCGCTGACGACGCCGTTGGTGCCGACGGGCGACGAGTCGGCCGAGACGGTGGAGGCGTCCCCGTCGAGGCGGAAGTACGCCTCGGGGTCGTCCTGGAACACCCGGGCGCCGTAGGCGTCGGCCGGGGCCTTGGGCAGCTTGCTCGTGCGGCCCGAGGCGACCCACTGGCCGTCGACCTGCTTGGCGCTCAGGGCGGCCGGGTACACGGAGACGTCGTCGATGTCGCCCTGGAAGTACGGGGCGCCGTCCCAGTTGTTGTCACCGCCGATGCGCCAGTAGCCCGTGTAGTCCTGGCCACCCGTCGTGCCGGCGTCGGTCGCGACCTTCTTGCCGTCTACGAAGAACGACTGGCCGGCCGAGCTCAGCGTGCCCACGACCTGGTGCCACTCACCGTCGTTGAGGGCGGTCGGGCTGGTGATGATGCGGGACGAACCCGGGTAGACGCCGAAGGACACACGGCCCCGGGGGTCCATGTAGAGGTGCCGGTCGTACGAGTTCGAGGCGCCGGTGCGGTTGCTGCCGAAGCCGACGATCTTGCCACCGGTGGTCGACGTCGTGCGGAACCAGGCCTCGACCGAGAAGGTCTGCGGGCCGGCGATGGCCGAGGTCGTGGACGAGAGGCCCGTGTCGGTGCCGGAGAAGGTGCTGGCGCCGTCGGAGTCGGAGGCGGTCTGACCGGTGGTGCCACGCGTCACGCCGGCCTGGGCCTGCTGGTCGTCGTAGCCGACCCAGTCGTAGACGGTCGAGCCGCTCTTCTCGCCGAGGCGCCACAGCGAGGTGGCTCCGTCGGCGGTGACCTGCTTGACGTAGGGCGAGGCCTTGTCGGCGGTCACGGTGACGTCCACGCCGTCGCCCAGCACGGTGTTGCCGAGCGGGTCGGTGGCCCGGATGCGGTAGCTGTGCGTGCTGCCGGGCGCGAGGTCCTTGTCGACGAAGCCGAGGGCGGGACGCTTCCAGAAGGTCGAGGCCGAGGTCGTCGTGTACACGGGGTTGGTGAGGTCACCGTCGCGGTAGACGGCGTAACTCAGGTTCGCGTTGTCCTTGTCCCAGTTGGACGGCCAGCTGACCCGGACCGTGCCGGACGACAGCGAGACCAGGCTCGGGGTGAAGAGCGCGCCGGAGGCTTCCGGACCCGTCTTGTTCGGGGCGATGCTCGACACCGCGAAGCGCACGAGGCCGTTCTGCGCCTTGCTGTTGACGGACGGGAACTCCCCGCCGTAGACCACGTACTTGTCGTTGGCGGCGACGCTCCACGGGCCCTGGCTCAGGCCGGTGTAGGTGCCGGTGGCGAAGTCGGGGAACCAGTTCAGGATGCTGGGGGCGGGAGTGCCGGCGAAGTTGTAGTAACCCATCGGGTCGTTGGTGATGGTCTGCGTGGCCGAGTCGCTGAACGCCATGGCGCGCTGGAAGGTCCAGGGGTTGGTCTGCGGCTGTCCGCCGATGTTGCCGCAGTAGTGCGGGTGGCCGGCGACGTAGACGGCGGTGCTGTTGGCCGCGACCGAGTAGGTGTCACCGTGGCAGTCCTCGACCCACTGGAGGTCGCCGTTCCAGGTCGCCTTGAAGGCGCCTTCGAGTCGACCTCCGCCGCCGAACGTGTAGCCCGACCCGTAGAAGCCGTTGGCCGTGGCGCTCAAGCTGTAGATGGCCGCCTGGCCGCCACCGTTGCGGACGACGTCGTTGGCCTGGACGGGCAGGTTGGCCGCCGAGGTCGCGTCGACCATGGCGAGCCCGTACCCGGGCTGCGACGAGCCGTTCACCGAACTGAACGAACCGCCGAGGACGATCTTCGAGCCGTCGGGGCTGGCGACGAGGCCGAGCACGTCACCGCCGGCGATCTGCGGAGCCCACGGGAGGTTCGTGCCGTTCGAGGCGGTGACCGCGGCCGCCTTGGCACGCGTGTCCTTGCCGATGCTCGAGAAGACGCCGGCGATGTAGACGTTGGGGCCCACGGCGGCGATCGCGTTCACCGTGGCGTTCGTGCCGGGGTTCCAGCTGGTGACGAGGGCGCCGGTGGTCGGGTCGAGGGCCGCGAGGCGGTACTTGTTGACGCCGTTGACCTTCGTGAAGGCGCCGCCGATGTAGAGACGTTTGCCGTCGGGGGACGCGGCGAGGGCCTTGACCTGCCCGTCGATCACCGGCGCGAACGTCGTCGAGAGCGCTCCCGTGGTGATGTCGTACGCCAGCAGGTAGCTGCGGGGGACCTCGTCGACGCCCGCTGCCGAGCCCGCCGGGCGTGCCTTCGTGAACTTGCCCGCGGCGTAGACGGTGTTGCCCACGATCACCTGCGTGAAGACGGACCCGTCGATCTGGGGTGCGGGGAGCGCGTCGGCCGTGACGGTCGCCGGCGTCGACGGCGACGTCGGGTCGAGGGGGGCGGAGTCGGCCGCAGCGGGCTGGACTCCGACCAGGACGGACAACAGCACGGCGGACGCAGCGACGATCGCGGGGAGACGAAGGCGCGACGAGGTGGTTCTTCCCATGGGGGAGCCTCATTCGGGTCGGGTAGGCGTCATCGGCATTCGGGTACCGATGGCTTGACGACTATAAGGTCCCCCCAAGGGGGGGCAATGGCCCCCGTTGTGGGTACAGGGGTGTTACGAGGTCGATCCCTCGAAGACGACGACCGGCACGTCGACGGCGTAGTCGAAGGTCAGGCGGAGGTCGGAATGCCCGTCGACGGGCACGGCGAAGACGTAGACGCCATCGGCCGTGGCTCCCGCGGCCACGCTCGCCGGGAACGAAGAAGTCCCGGTCGAGAACGTGTTCGCGGGTGTGCGGCCGGCACCGTAGGCCAGGTTGACCACGACGGTCGAGAGGTCCACGGGAGCAGCCGACGAGTTGTACACCTCGAGTTCGGCACGGACGGCCGGGCCGGTCACCTCACCGGGCAGTGTGGCCTCGCCGTCGACCGCGTCGAGGCTTTTCACCCGGACCGTCACCCCGTCCACGACGGTGGGCGACTCGTCGAGGCCCACGGGTGGTGCCTCGGGTGTGTCCGGCCCCGCGGCGGGAGGCGCGGTGTCGGTCGGGGCCGTCGTCCCGTCGTCCGACGACTCGCCGGTCGTCGGCGAGCTCGAGCCCGACCCCGGTCCGGCGGCGCCGGGTTCGTCGGCGTCGCCGCCGGAGACGGCGGGCACGACCACGAAGGCGACGACGAGGGCGAGCGCCACGGCGACGGCCGCCAGCACGATCACCAGGCGCCGACGGGACCTCGTCGGTGTGGGGTCGGGCGTCTGGTCGTCTGACGACATGGTGGCTCCTCGGTCGGGTGGCCCGTCCCGCCGGACGCCGGTGGGGTCCAGGGCCGCTGCTAGCATGCCAGCACTCCGGGCCACCCGCACCCGACCCGTCGGTCCGGTCGCCCTCTCCCTCGTCCCCGAGGCGACGGCTCGCGGTCGGCACGCACGAGGACGGCCATGACGACCACCACCCCGACGACGACCCGGCCTGCCGGGTCCTCCGCGTCCTCGAGACGACCTCGCGCCTCCTCGATCGGCGTCCCGCTCGCGCTGGGTCTCGCCGGCACCGCCGTGGCGCTGGTCGGTTCGTCGACGGTGTCGCTGTGGACCGACGAGGCCGCGACGGTCTCGGCGGCCACCCGCAGCCTTCCCGAGCTCTGGGCCCTCGTCCAGCGCATCGACGCCGTGCACGCCGCCTACTACCTGCTGATGCACGTCTGGACGACCGTCGCCGGGACCTCCCCGGTGGCCCTCCGCCTCCCGAGCGCGGTCGCGGCCGGAGTCGCCGTCGTCGGCGTGCACCGGCTGCTGGTCGTGCTCGGACGCCGGGACGCCGCCGTCGCGGGTGCGGTGGTCGCCGTCGTGCTGCCGCGCATCACCTGGATGGGGATCGAGGCGCGTTCCTTCGGGCCCAGCGCGGCCGTGGCCGTGTGGGCGACCGTCGTGCTCGTCGTCGCGCTGAACCGAGGAGGCGCGGCGCGGTGGATCGGGTACGCCGCCCTCGTCGGGGTGGGCACCGCCCTCAACATCTACGTCGCCCTGCTGGCCGTCGCCCACGCCGTGACCGTGGCCGCCTGGCGTCGGGTCCCGGTGAGGCGCCGCCTGGCCTGGCTCGCCTCCGCCGCGGCGGGCGGTCTCGCGGCGTCGCCGGTGGTGCTGCTGGCAGCCGGACAGCAGGGGCAACTGGGCGACAACGACATGGGTCTCGTGCAGATCGCCCGGGGGATCGTGGTCAACCAGTGGTTCCTCGGGGGGACCCCCACGCGCGTGGACTCGACGGCGTCGCCCACCGAGCCCTGGGCGCTCGCCTCCGTGGCCCTGGCCCTCGTGGGGTGGATCGCGATGGCGGCTGCGATCGTCGCCGGGGTGCGCGGCCGTCGTGCCGGGCCGCTGTGGGTCCTCGTCCCCGTGCTCGTCGTGCCCACCGCCGTCGTGGTCGGATACAGCCTGCTGCTGAGCCCGCTCTACAACCCCCGCTACTTCACCTTCGCGGCGCCGGCGTGCGCGGCGCTCGTCGGAGTCGGCGTGACCGCACTCCGCCACCGTGGCGCCCGGGTGGTCGCCCTCGCCGTGATCGTCGCCCTGTGCGTCCCGGTCTGGCTGTCGCAACGTCAGGTCACGGGGAAGAGCGGCACCGACTGGTCCGAGGCGGCAGCGGTGGTCGAGCGGGGCGCGCGGCCCGGCGACGGGGTCTACTTCGCGCCTCTCGACGCCGATCCGCCTCGGGTCGTCGAGCGGTCGACGTCCAACGTCGCCGTCGTCTACCCGGATGCCTTCGACGGTCTCGTCGACGTCACGGTCCGCAGCCGGCCCGTCGACCAGGACAGCCTGCGGGGGACGGCCTGGCCCCTCGGCTCGCCGGAGGCGAGGCTCGACGCGGTCGACCGCCTCTGGGTCGTCGAGCCCGCCGACGAGCCCACGGCCCGCGCCGACGACGTCGTCCTCGAGACCGCCGGCTTCGAGGTCGTCAGCCGGTGGGCTGGCGGGATGACGGCAGTCGAGGAGTGGCGCCGACCCTGAACCGGTCGATCCCGTCGCGGGCCACCGGCACGAATGCCAGGGCCAAGGCGACGACCAGGGTCGGGAACGCGCTGTAGAACGGTGCGAAGAAGAGGTTCCAGCTGCTCTGCGCCGCGGTGTAGAGCAAGATGCCGCTGGCGGTGCCGTCCGCGATGCGACGGACGACGCCGACCCCGAGGATGCCGAGGACGACGGCGGACAGCACGAGCCCGACCACGCCCGACTGCGCCCAGAGGTCGCCGACGACCGAGTGCAGCTCGAAGTGCCCGCCGAACATGAACCGCTCGACGTAGCCGTTGTCGGGTTGGTACCCGATGCTGCTCATGCCTTCTTTGGCGATCTGGATGTCGCCCGCCGTCGGGACGACGCCGGCCCCGAAGCCCCAGGGGTGGTGCTCCATCAGGGCGGCGGTGGCCGCGAGCTCGGGGCGCCCGCCCAGGATGAGGGAGCCCGAGACCCTGAGCTGCTCCACGCTGCGCGACTGGGTCGCGAGGCCGAGGTAGCCGTCGAGGATGAGGGCCTGACCGAGCTGGAAGACCACGACCCCGAGGACGCCGAGCCCGATCAGGACGGCGGCGGCCGACGGACGCCGGTGCGGGCGGACGATCGCCAACTGGGCGAAGACCAGCAACGCCGCGAGGAGCAACAGGCCGAACGCCGAGCGGAAGTCGCTGAGCGCGGCGACGATCGTCAGGGCGAGCAGGACGGCCAGTTCCCACCGGCGTCCGTACCGGGCGGCGAGGGCGAGGGCGATGACCGTCACCGGCAGGGCGAACCCGAACTTCCAGGGGTTGCTCGCGAAGAGCGGTGTGCCCGTGCTGAAGCCCAACGCCAAGCCGATGCCGAACCACAGGACGGCCCGCTCGGGCGTCAGGACCTCCGTTCCCCACAAGAAGAGGCCGACGCCGAGGATGGTGCCGAGGAGGATGACCGTCATCGGCACCGTGGAGGGTGACGACGAGACGTGGTCCCCCGAGTTGGCGACGCCCAGCCAGAGCCCGAGCGCGACGGCCAGGAGGCCCGCCACCATGAACGCGACCCCCCAGTGGTGGCGCCGCAGCGAGCCCCACCACACGGGCAGCAGCAGGGCGGCCACGACGAAACCCGCCTGCATGCCCTGCGGCAGGGTGAAGCGCATGCCGAGCACGACGAGCGCGGCGGCGGCGATCGCCCGGACCCAGGCGCGCGCGTCGCCGGGGGAGGCGCGGGACCGCTCGGGACGGCCGGCCGCCGGCGCCGACGGGGCGGCTCGGAGCAGCGTCATGGGACGAACTCTAGGCGACGCCCGCGACCTCGACGACCCCCGTCCTGGTGTCCCCCACAGTGCCGACACCCGAGGGGGAGCCACCTTGTTGGGGGCTGACGCCCCCTTGCGGAGTACGCGTGAATGTAACAAGATCACCTCTTGTCCTGACCGGGTGAGATTCCGTCCCCTCAGATCCATTCCGCGCAAGCCCCCGTCCTGGGGGCACGGCGTGGTGTTCTCCCTCTCGCACGAGCCTCCGTCCCCGAGGCATGTCGCGGGATCGCCCACACCTTCCCTTGATGAAAGCAGTGACGATGCCCAGCGCCCCCGAGCACCGCCTCTCTCCGCCCGTCCGCGTCCGCACCGCCGTGGGTGCCCTGGCGACGGCCCTCGCGGTCGTGGCCGGGGTCCTCGTCCCGGTCACCAGCGCCTCCGCGGCCCCGACCACGGTCGCCACCGACTCGTCGGCGCGCACGTCGACCACCGGTTGGGGGTCCGCCGACAAGGGAGGGGCCTGGTCGACCTGGTCCGGTCCGTCGAAGGCGTCCTTCACGGTCGGGTCCGGCACCTCCACCATCTCGGACCTCGCTCCCGGTTCGACCGCGACGGCGACCCTCGCGAGCGTGTCGGTCAAGGACGTCGAGGTCGAGGGCACGGTCGCCCTGCCGAAGACCAAGGCCGGCTTCTACCAGGGCTGGGAGCTCCGTCGCCAGGGTGACGGCTCCGCCTACCGAGGCCGACTGGAGTCCGGCAGCTCGGGCAAGGTGGCCCTCGCGGTGACCAAGGTGAAGAAGTCCGGCGAGACCCTGCTCGGCCGCGTCGCCCTTCCCGCCAGCGTGACTCCGGGTTTGACCCTGGCCGTCTCGTTCCGGGCCGAGGGCACGACCGCCGTCGCCCTCAAGGGCAAGGCCTGGGTCGACGGTTCCGCCGAGCCGGGTTGGCAGCTCGCCGTCTCGGACTCCGCAGCGGACCGCGTCTCGCAGGGCGGGTCCGTGGGCCTCTGGCAGTACGCCAGCGCCGGCAACACGGCCCGCTCGAGCACGTCGTTCGACGACCTCGTCGTCATCGGCAGCCCGTCGGAGGCCACGCCGGCACCCACGCCGACGCCGACGCCGACGCCCACGCCCACGCCGACGCCGACGCCTGCTCCTGCACCTGCTCCTGCTCCGGCACCCGCGCCCGAGGTCGCTCCCGCCGGCTCGCGGGGTTCGCTCCCGGTCGGCTCGGCCTCCTACCCCGTTCCCTCGGGCGCGATCGTCGTGTCGCCGTCGGGCGACGACGGCGCGGCCGGAACGCAGGCGGCGCCGCTGCGCACCCTCGCGGCAGCCGTCGCCAAGGCGAAGTCCGGGGCGACGATCGTCCTCCGTGCCGGCACCTACAACGAGAGCGTCGTCGTGCCCTTCCAGAAGAAGGTCACGATCCAGTCCTACCCCCGCGAGGCCGTCTGGCTCGACGGCTCCGTCCCGGTCACGTCGTGGTCGCGGTCGGGTTCGGGGTGGAGCACCCCGTGGTCGGCGTTCCCGTCGTCGGTCATGGACAACGTGGCGGACAACCCCCGCTTCGTGTCGCCGTCCTTCCCGCTCGCCGCTCGTCCCGACCAGGTCTTCCTCGACGGGGTGCAGCTCACCCAGGTGACTCCCGACCGTCTCGTCCCGGGCACCTTCGCGGCCGACCCGGGCTCCGGCCGCATGCTGATCGGCAGCGACCCGGCCGGTCACTCGATCCGCATCAGCAACAAGGCCCAGGCCATCTGGGTGCAGTCGCCCGACACGACGGTTCGTGGCTTCGGCGTCCGCGGATACGCGACTCCCTACGCCGAGCGAGGCGCCATCCGCCTGGGCAACACCGGGGCGACGGCCGAGAACCTCGTGATCCAGGACAACGCCATGATCGGCATCAACCTCGAGAACAACGGTGGCACCCTGTCGAAGCTGACGGTCGAGCGCAGCGGCCTGCTCGGCATCGGCACCAACGCCTCGTACGACCTGAGCATCACCGACTCGGTGATCCGTCAGAACAACTGGCAGCGCTTCAAGGAGGCGCCGGTCTCGGGCGGCATCAAGATCACGCGATCACGCGGCGTCACCGTGTCGAACAACGACATCAGCCGCAACTACAGCTCGGGTCTCTGGCTCGACGAGTCCGTCTACGACAGCAAGGTCATCGGCAACACGGCCGAGGGCAACGAGTGGACGGGCATCCAGCTCGAGCTCTCGAGCAAGGCCGTCGTCGCCGGCAACACCATCACGGGCGGCAAGGCCGGACTGCAGATCTTCAACACCGACGACGTCCGCGTCTACAACAACTCGATCGGCGGCTTCAGCCAGTTCGGCATCAAGGTCACGCAGGACGAACGTCGGCAGGCCACGGCCTCCACCGGCCAGGACCGTCGCCGTCCGTTGCCCGACCCGACGGTGACCTGGGTCACGGGCAAGATCACCATCGCCAACAACGCCTTCGGCAGTGGTGGTTCGTACCAGATCTTCGTCCTCGACGGCAAGACGAACCGGTCGGCCGACTCCATGGGCATCACGGTGACGGGCAACGCCTTCAACCAGCGACGCACCACGGCGCAGGCGACGCTCGTCGGCTGGGGAGCCGGGGACAACAAGACCGTGACCCGCCTCGACTCGGTCGCCGCCCTGTCGGCCAAGAACGGATCGTGGCGCAACGTCGAGACGTCCGGGGTGCTCGACCTCGGCGGCATGGGCAGCCTGCTGGCCTCGTCGCTCGGCATCGTGTCCACCCTGCCGGCGGACGTCGCGGCGCTCCTCGGGCAACCCGGGACCGCCCGCCGCATCGGCGCCTTCTGATCGACCGACGACGCCCGGCACCTCGTGGTGCCGGGCGTCGTCGCGTCCGGTCCGGGGGCGACGAGGCATCGGTCGAGGAGGCGCGGGTCGCCTCGTCGACACCGCCTACGATTGACCCCGTGATCCTGGCCATCGACACCTCCGCCGGCTCGTCCGTCGCCGTCGTCGACCGCGACGGCGGCGTCCTCGCCGAGCACACGGTCGCCGACACCCGGCGACACGCCGAGGTGATCGGCCGTCTGATCGACGACGCCCTGCGCGAGGCCGGCGTGACCCCGTCCGAGCTCTCGGCCGTGGTGGCCGGTCGGGGCCCGGGCCCCTTCACCGGCCTGCGCGTCGGCATCGCCGCCGCCCGGGCCTTCGCCTTCGGTGCCGGGGTGCCGTGCCTCTCGGTCGGCAGCCACGACGCCGTCGCGTTCGAACGACTCTCGGCGGCGGCGGGCCGTTCCGTCGGCACCGGCGGCGGGTCCGTCGACTCGCCGCTCGTCGTCGTCACGGACGCCCGTCGCCGCGAGGTGGCACACAGTTCGTGGTCGGGGCTCGACGACGACGGCCTGCCCGTGCTGGTGGCCGGCCCCGCCCTCGTGAGGCCGGCCGACCTCGACGAGGCGACCGGCGCCTCCTCGTCCTGGCCGCGCACCGACCCCGACGCGACGACGGTCTCGGCGGCCGCGCTGGGAATGCTCGCCGAGCGGCTCTTCGAGCACGGCCGCGCCTTCGCCGCCGCCGAGCCGCTGTACCTGCGCGAACCCGACGTCACCCCGTCGGCCGGCCCGAAGCCGGTCACGCAGTGAGCGTGCTGCTGCGCACGGCCACCCTCGACGACCTCGACGGCATCATGGCCATCGAGACGTCGACCTTCCTCACCGACGCCTGGTCGCGGGCGAGCATGACGCACGAGCTCACCGCCCCCGGCGGTCGCTACCTGGTCGCCACGGCCGAGGGCGACGACACCACCGTCATCGGTTACGCGGGCATGCTGGCGCTGAAGGGGGCTCCTGAGGCCGACATCCAGACCATCGCCGTCCTCGCCGAGCACCAGGGGCGCGGGCTCGGACGGGCGATGCTGACCCAGCTGCTCACCGAGGCCCGTCACGGCGGGGTGCGCGAGGTGTTCCTCGAGGTGCGGGCCGACAACCCCGGGGCGCAGCACCTCTACGAGACGCTCGGCTTCGAGCGGATCGCCGTCCGTGCCCGGTACTACATGCCCGACGGGGTCGACGCGGTCGTCATGCGACTGCGCGTCCCGCCGGCCGTCACCGAGACCACGGCGGGCCCCCTCGAGCCGATCGACGACGTGCCCCTCGACGAACAGGACGTCCGCCCGTGACCGCGACCCGCGCCTCCTCGTCCGCCGCCTCCTCGTCCGCCGCCGAGCAGGCGGCCGCCGAGCCCGCCGTCCGCGAGCCCCTCGTGCTCGGCATCGAGACCAGCTGCGACGAGACCGGCATCGGCATCGTCCGCGGACGCACCCTCCTCGCCAACGTCATCTCGTCGTCGATGGACGAGCACGCCCGCTACGGCGGCGTCGTGCCCGAGGTCGCCGCGCGCGCACACCTCGAGGCGCTTGAGCCCGCCCTCGCCGCGGCGCTCGCCGAGGCCGGCGTGACGACGGCCGAGCTCGACGCGATCGCCGTGACGAGCGGACCCGGGCTGGCCGGGGCGCTCATGGTCGGCGTCGGTGCCGCCAAGGCACTCGCCCTGGCGACGGGCAAGCCCCTCTACGCCGTGAACCACCTCGTCGGCCACGTCGGGGCGGACGTGCTCCGCGCCGACGGCAGCGAGCTCGAGTTGCCGACCATCGCGCTGCTCGTCTCGGGCGGTCACACCTCGTTGTTGCACGTGCGCGACCTCGTCGACGACGTCGAACTGCTCGGCGAGACGATCGACGACGCCGCGGGTGAAGCGTTCGACAAGGTGGCCCGCCTGCTCGGCCTGCCCTACCCCGGCGGACCGCAGATCGACCGCGTCGCCGAAGGCGGCGACCCGAGGGCCGTCCGCTTCCCGCGCGGGTTGACCCTCCCGAAGGACCTCGCGAAGCACCGGTACGACTTCTCGTTCTCGGGGCTGAAGACGGCCGTCGCCCGGTGGGTCGAACAGCGTCGGAGCGAAGGAGGCGCGGTGCCCGTCGCCGACGTCGCCGCCAGCTTCCGCGAGGCCGTCGCCGACGTCCTGCTCACCAAGGCCATCGCGGCCTGCGCCGACCGGGGCGTCCCCCGCCTGCTGCTCGGCGGGGGAGTCGTCGCCAACGCCCGCGTGCGCGAGCTCGCGGCCGAACGCTGCGCGGCGGCCGGGGTCGAGCTGCGCGTGCCGCCCCTCTCGCTCTGCACCGACAACGGCGCCATGATCGCGGCACTCGGTGCCGAGCTCGTGTCGCGGGGTCGGGCGCCCTCGCCTCTCGACTTCGGGGCCGACTCGACGCTGCCCGTGACGACGGTCCAGGCCGTCTGAACCCCGCTGCGGGGCCCGGGCGACCGGCCCCCGGTCGCAGGCCATGGGTCGCCGATAGCATGGGCGCTCGACCGACCGCGGCCGTCACCGGCCGACCCTCAGCAGAAGGACGTCTCCGATGACCGACCAGAACCCCACGCCGCACGGCCAGCCCTCGCCGCAGAACCCCTACCAGGGCCAGCAGCCGGCCTACCCGGGGCAGCCCTCCGGTGGTCAGCCCTCTTACCAGGGGCAGAACGGCGCTCGTCCCGGTCAGCGCAACACCCTCGCCCTCGTGTCGATGATCCTCGGCATCGCGGGCTTCGTGACCTCGATCACGGCCATCGGTGCCATCGTCACCGGCCACATGGCGTTGAGCCAGATCAAGAAGCGGGGCGAAGAGGGCCGGGGGATGGCGCTGACGGGGCTCATCCTCGGCTACGTCGTCGTGGCGCTGACGATCCTGACGATCATCCTGCTCTTCGTCGTCTTCGGTGCGATCGCCAGCAACCCCGACCTCTACGACGGCAGCTACAACTCCTGAGGCCGCGGGCGCGCCCCCGTGGGCGACGCCTCCCAGGGGCCGCTCATCGGCGGCCTCGCTAGCATGACGGGGTCCGCACCGGACGGTGCGGGCCCTTTCGTGTCCCGGGACGCGACCGTCACGGGTGTGACCGGCCGCTCCGATGGCACGACCGACGCACCGCTCGCGAAAGGCAGCTGATGGCCACCGACGACACCACCCCCGAGAAGCCGTCCTCGGCACCGACCGCGCCCTCGGCTCCGACGCCGCCCGCGGCACCCGCCGCGCCCCCGACGCGCCCGACCGAGGGTGGCGACGCGGCCACCGCCTCACCGCCACTGCCTCCCACCGCCTTCCCGGGGGCCGCGTCCCAGCAGCCGTCGTCCCAGCCGCCCGCGTCGTCGCCCTACGCCGGCGCCGGCGTGCCGCCGACGGGGTCGGCGCCGTACGGGGCACCCCAGGGCGCCCCGGCGCCGCAGTCCCGACCGGGTCAGGTCCCGCCGGGTGCTCCTCAGCCGCCCCGGCCGCCCTACGGCCAGCCGGGTGCACAGCCGCCGGCGGGGTACGGTCAGCAGGGCTACGGGCAGCAGGCTCAGAACCGGCCGCAGGGCTACGGGCAGCAGCCCGGGTACGTCCAGCAGCCGGGGCACGGCCAGCAGTCGGGGTACGGCCAGCAGTCTCAGGGTCAGCGACCTGGCTACGGGCAGCCACAGGGGCAGACCTCGGGCCAAGGCCAGCCTCAGGGCCAGCAGTCGGGGTACGGCCAGCCTCAGGGCTACGGCCAACAGCCCCAGGGGCAGCAGCCCTCCGGGCAGTCCGGTGCGCCGTACGGTCAGCAGCCGTTCGGCCAGCAGGGTCAGCCCGTCGGTCAGTACGGTCAGCAGCCCTACGGCCAGCAGGGCCAGCCCGTCGGACAGTACGGTCAGCAGCCCTACGGCCAGCAGGGCCAGCCCGGCGGAGCGTACGGCCAGCAGGGCCAGCCCGGCGGAGCGTACGGCCAGCAGGCCTACGGCTCGCCCTACCCGCCGTACGCCTCGGCCGGCGCCGCACAGCCCCCGCGCCTCCTCAGCCTCCTGGCGATGATCGGCTCGATCGCCGGTCTCGTGCTCGCGCCCTTCACCTTCGGGCTCTCGATCGTGGCGTCCATCGCGGGCATCGTGCTCGGGCACCTGGGCATGTCGCGTGAGCGTCACGCGAGGGGGTTCTGGCTCACCGGGCTCATCGTCGGCTACGCCGGCGTCGTGCTCATCGTGATCGGCTGGATCGCCTTCGGCCTCTTCATCGCCGGCTTCTCGTCGGGTTCCGACTACTACGGCGGGTACTGAGCCCGGCCCCACCTCGGTGGGGCACGAGTGGGCAGGAGGCGTCGCCGCAGGGGCGAGAAGCGTCTCCTGCCCACTCGCGCGTCACCACGAGGGCGCGACGGCAGGGGTCGGGCAGCAGCGAGACCCGCCGCTCTCGCGTCCCGCCCGGCGTCAGACCAGGCGCTCGCAGAGCAGGGCGGTGTGCCGCCCCGCGACCCGGGTGAGGACGAGGGTCGCCGACCCGGTCCCCTGCAACGAGAGTCGCTTGCGGAACGTCGCGGGGTCGACGTCGACTCCGCGCTTCTTGATCTCGAGTCGCCCGATGCCCCGGGCCCGCAGCTCGCGCTTCAGCGTCCGCTCGTCGAGCGGGAACGTCTCGAGCACGCGGAATCCCTGTGCGAAGGGGGTCTCGACCCGCGCCTCCGTCGTCAACCAGGCGATGTCGCGACTGATCATCCGGGCGTCGATCGAGCGGGCCAGGTCGCCGATGAGGCGTGCCCGGATCACGGCGCCGTCCGGTTCGTAGAGGTACTCGCCGAGGTCGCCCGGGTCGACGTCGTCCGAGTCGGCGGCGGCCGTCAGCTCCGACGCCCCGGAGGCGCCGATCACCAGGGCGGACCGGCCCACTCCCGGCCGCGCGAGCGGCCCGAACCACACGCCCACCTCGACCACGTCGCGGTCGACCGAGATCCACTGGCATTCGGCGTCCGTCGGCAGCAGCTCGCGGTCGACGCCCGGACCGAGCTTGACCCCGGTGGGCAGGCGGTCGGCGAAGCCGAAGGCGACGTCGAGGCCGGGGGACCAGTCGGCCGGATCGGCGAGGCGCTTGGTGGCGGTGTGGCCGGACGTCCGTCGCGCCGGGTCGAGGAAGACCCCCTCGACGCCTGCGAGGTCGGTCGTGGCGGCGTCCCCCTGTTCGACCCGTGACGACGGCCACGGCGCGAGGTTGTACGAGGCGACGGCCGCGGTCACCTCGTCGCGGTCGACGGCGAGCACGTCGAGGTCGAGTGCGGCGAAGGCCAGGGCGTCGCCCCCGATGCCGCAGCCCAGGTCGGCGACGCTGCCGATCCCCGCCGCAGCGTAGCGTCCGGCGTGGCGGGCGGCGACCGGGAGGCGCGTGGCCTGTTCGAGGCCCGCCTCGGTGAACAGCATGCGGCTCGCGAACTCGCCGAACTTGGCCACCGCCCGGCCGCGGAGCCGGGCCTGCGTGAGCACCGCCGACACGAGGGCGGGGGAATGGCCTTGCTTGCGCAACGCGGCCACCGTGCCGACGACGTCGTCACCGGAGGCGCCGCCCGCCGGCAGCGAGTCGAGCAGCCGCAGCCCCTCAGGCGAGAGGACTTCGAGCAGCTCGGAGGAATCCATGTCGTCCAGTGTGACGCACGCGGGCAGACGCGTTGGCACTCGGATTGACCGAGTGCCAGTCTCGTCCTACAGTTGTTCTGGCACTCGCCCCCGGCAAGTGCCAGCCCCCATGTTTTCGTAGCACCGAGAAAGAAGAGGTCACCCGTGTCGGTCAGCATCAAGCCGCTCGAAGATCGCATCGTCATTCGTCAGGTCGAAGCCGAGCAGACCACTGCTTCGGGTCTCGTGATCCCCGACACCGCCAAGGAGAAGCCCCAAGAGGGTGAAGTGGTGGCGGTCGGCCCGGGCCGCATCGACGACAACGGCAACCGCGTGCCGCTCGACGTCGCCACCGGCGACAAGGTCATCTACAGCAAGTACGGCGGAACCGAGGTGAAGTACGGCGGAGAAGACCTCCTCGTGCTCTCGGCTCGCGACGTCCTGGCGGTCATCGTCCGCTAGCACCACGGCACGGCTCCGGCCGTGCTCCGCGACCCCGGTCGCCGTCCCGAAGGCCCCTGCTCCGGCAGGGGCCTTCGCCGTGTCGGCACCATGCCGGCCGACGATGGTCCGTCCCCAGGCGTCGTCGTCCGTCGATCGATCCACGGTGGCAGGAGTGGCCGTTCCGGCGGCGGGCGCAGCCACCTAGAGTCGCCTGGTGACCTCGACCCGCGCCTCCTCGTCCCCCTCCGCCCCGACCTCGGGGCTCGGCGTCGACGGGGCCGGCGGGGCGGGCCTCGCCTACGCCCTGGGGGCCTACGGGCTCTGGGGCGTCCTGCCGGTGTACTTCCTGCTGCTGGCCCCGGCCGGCCCGTTCGAGATCGTCGCCTGGCGGGTGCTCTTCTCGCTCGTCTTCTGCGCGGTGCTGCTCGTCGTGACGGGGGCGCTGCGCTCGTTCCTGGCCCTGCTGCGACAGCCGCGCCTGGTGGCCACCATGGGGGTGGCCGGCGCATTCATCGTCGTGAACTGGACGGTCTTCATCTCGGCGACGCTCAGCGGGCACGTGGTCGAGGCGGCGCTCGGGTACTTCATCAACCCGATCGTCACCGTCCTGCTCGGCGTGGTCGTGCTGCGCGAGCGTCTCCGCACGACCCAGTGGGTGGCCGTCGGGCTGAGCGCCGTCGCCGTCCTCGTGATCGCCGTCGGGGCGGGCCGGCCGCCGTTCATCTCGCTCGTCCTCGCGTTCTCGTTCGGGCTCTACGGCCTGGTCAAGAAGCAGGTCGGCGGTCGGGTCGACGCGGTCGGCGGGCTCACGCTCGAGACCCTCTGGATCGCCCCCTTCGCGGCCGTGACCCTGATCGTGCTGCACGTGACGGGCCTCGGCGGCGGCGTCGTGCTCGGCACCGTGAGCGTCGGGCACACCCTCGCCACGATCGGCACGGGCGTGATCACGGCCGTGCCCCTGCTGCTCTTCGCCTCGGCGACGCGTCGGTTGCCCCTGACGACCGTGGGGTTGACCCAGTACGTCGCTCCCGTGCTGCAGTTCGTCGTGGGTGTCGTCGTGCTCGGCGAGCACATGTCGACCGCGCGGTGGGTCGGCTTCGCCATCGTCTGGGTCGCGTCGATCGTGCTGACCGTCGACATGGTCCGTGCGGGGCGACGATCACGCCGGCCCCTCGCCGTGGCCCCGACCGCCTAGAAGCGACCATCCCTCGCAAAGTCACGAATGGCTAACGAAACGTCACTTTGACGTCGAGAACACACGCCAGAAACATTCGACCCCTAGTTTCGGACCAATCGCGGCAGGTTCGACCGCCACCGGTCGGGCTGCACTGCCGCTGTCCACGAAAGGGTTCCACGGATGATCCGATCCAGCACCGCCCTCCGAGCACTGGCTCTCGCCGGCGCAGCCTCCGTGCTGCTCGCTGCCTGTTCGACGGCATCTCCCTCTGACGACGCCTCGTCGTCGTCGTCGGCCAAGGCCGATCCCGCCGCCAAGTGCGAGGTCGGGACGCCCAGCACCGATCCCTTCGCGATCGGCACCATGCTGCCGCTGACCGGAACCCTGGCCTACCTCGGCCCGCCCGCCATCGCGGGCGCCAACCTGGCCATCAGCGACATCAACGCCGCCGGCGGCGTGCTCGACCAGCCGGCCGAGATCTCGACCAGCACCGACTCGGGCGACAGCAACGACATGACCGTGTCGAGCAACGCCGCGACGCAGCTGATCGACGCCAAGGTGCCCGTCGTGCTCGGTGCCGAGTCGTCGAGCGTCACGCTCAACGTGGTCGACCAGCTCACCAGCAACTGCATCATCGAGATCTCGCCCGCCAACACGGCGAGCTCGCTCAGCGGCTACTCGTCCTACTACTACCGCACCGCTCCGCCGGACTCGGTGCAGGGCTCGGCGCTCGGCCAGCAGATCACGGCCGACGGCAACGCCAACGTCGCGTTCCTCGTCTTCAACGACACCTACGGCACGGGTCTGCGCGACTCGACGCAGAAGTCGATCGAGAGCTCGGGCGGCACCGTCGTCTACGGCGGCACCGGCAAGGGCGAAGAGTTCCCTCCCGGTCAGACCACCTTCTCGTCCGAGGTGTCGGCGGCCATCGCCGCCGAGCCCGACGCGATCGTCATCCTGGCCTTCGACGAGACCAAGTCGATCGTGCCCGAGCTGAAGAGCCAGGGCTGGGACATGAGCAAGGTCTACATGTCCGACGGCAACACGGCCGACTACAGCGCCGACTTCGAGCCCGGCACCCTCGCGGGCGCCAAGGGCACGATCCCCGGTGCCGACGCGAGCGCCGACTTCAAGTCGAAGCTCGTGGCCGGCTACAAGGCGAGCGAGGGCGGCGACCTGGCCGACTTCTCGTACGCGGCCGAGTCGTACGACGCCGTCATCCTGACCGCTCTCGCGGCACAGGCCGGTGGCGGCACCGACGCCGGGACGATCCAGGCCAACATGGCCGCGGTCTCCGGAGCGGACGGCGGCACCGAGTGCACGACGTACGCGGACTGCAAGACCGCGCTCGACGCCGGTGACGACATCCACTACACCGGCCCCTCGGGCATCGGAGCGTTCAACGACAACAACGACCCGTCGTCCGCCTCGATCGGCGTCTACACGTTCGACGCCGACAACAAGCCCGTCTACCAGACCGGCATCGAGGGCAAGGTCGAATAACGGCACCTCGCACCACCCAGGGCCCGGCGCGAGTCATCGTGCCGGGCCCTTCGGCGTGCCGAGGAGGTGCCGTGTCGGGTCTCGGCCCCGGCCCCGGCCCCGCACCTGTCCGCCCCGCCCCACACCTCGTCACACCGCGTTTCGTGCACCGCACCGCGTCGAGACGGGGTGCGCTGCACGAAACGCGGTGTGCACGACGGCACGTCCCGGCGCCAAGGCCCTTCTGCGTGCCGGGGAGGCGCGGAGGCGGGCCGCAGGACGGTCGCGACGTCCGCGCCCTCCGGGGCCGCGCCTCCTCGTCCCCTGGCCCACCGGGCGTGGCGTCGCACTCCCTCCGCACCGCGTTTCGTGCACCGCACCGCGTCGAGACCGGGTGCGCTGCACGAAAGGCGGCGCGCAGCACCCGCGTCCCCGACGCCGGCGCCCGACGCCGGCGCCCGACGCCGGCGCCCGACGCCGGCGCCCGACGCCGGCGCCCGACGCCGGCGCCCGGTGCCGGACGCACGCACGAGGCCCCGACCACGCCGGGGCGTGATCGGGGCCTCAGGGCGCCACCGGGGGCGTCAGGACGCGTCGACGTCCTTCGCCAGGGTGCCGAGGTAGAGCTCGATGACCTTGGGGTCGTCGGCCAGCTCGCGGCCGGTGCCCGAGTAGGCGTTGCGGCCCTGGTCGAGGACGTAGCCGCGGTCGCAGATCTGCAGGCAGCGGCGGGCGTTCTGTTCGACCATGATCACCGAGACGCCCGCCTTGTTGATGCGGCGGGTGCGGATGAACGTCTCGTCCTGGCGCACGGGCGACAGGCCGGCGGACGGCTCGTCGAGCAGCAGCACCTTCGGGTCCATCATCAGGGCCCTGGCCATGGCGACGGACTGCCGTTCGCCGCCCGAGAGCGAGCCGGCACGCTGGCCGCGACGGTCGGCGAGCACCGGGAACAGGTCGTAGATGACCTCGAGGCGTTCGGCGAACTTCTTGGGCCGCAGGAACATGCCCATCTGCAGGTTCTCCTCGATGGTGAGCGAGGGGAACACGTTGTTGGTCTGCGGGACGAAGCCGACGCCCGCCTCGACCAGCTTGTTGGCCTTGAGGTTCGTGATGTCGGTGCCGCCGAGCGTGACCGATCCCGAGTGGATCTTGACCTGGCCGAAGAGCGCCTTGAGAAGCGTCGACTTGCCGGCGCCGTTCGGGCCGATGATGCCGATCAGTTCGCCGGGGTAGCAGACGAGGTCGCACCCGTTGAGGATGTTGACGCCGGGCAGGTAGCCCGCGACGAGGTCCGTCGCGTTCATCACCGGCTCGACGCCCGCGAACTTCTCGGTGCCCGGGTGCTTGGCCGCGGTGGTGGCGCCCGCGCCGTCCTGTGCCGTGCTCATCGCTTGTCTCCGCTCTGCCGTCCGTCGGACAGCTGGTCGTCGGCCGCGTTCGTGGCCTGCGGGGTCGAGGGGTCGGGGTGGCCGGGCAGGTCGCGTCCGGCGACGCCGCCCGTCGACGAGGAGGCGCTGGTCGCCTCGGCCGCGCGGGCCGCGTCCTCGCGTGCCACCTCTTCTTCGAGCTGTTCGAGGGTGGCGTCGTCGAGCAGCGAGTCGTCGCCCAGGTCGGTGTCGTGGTGCGCACCCAGGTAGGCGTCGATGACGGCCTGGTCGTCCATGACCGTGTCGGCCGGGCCCTCGGCCACGATGCGTCCCTCGGCCATGACGATCACCCAGTCCGAGATGTGGCGGACCATGTGCATGTCGTGCTCGACGAAGAGCACCGTGGTGCCGTCGTCGCGCAGGCTCTGGATGTGCCCCAGCAGCGACTGCGTCAGCGCCGGGTTCACGCCGGCCATCGGCTCGTCGAGCATGATCATGGCCGGGTCGCTCATCAGGGCACGGGCCATCTCGAGCAGCTTGCGCTGGCCGCCCGAGAGGCTGCCGGCGAAGTCGTCCTTCTTCTCGAGCAGCTTGAACCGGGCGAGGAGGTCCTCGGCCTTGGCCTCGATCTCGCGCTCGCGCTTGCGCCAGAGCGGCGCGACGATCGCGACGAAGAAGTTCTCCCCGGGCTGGTCCTTCGCGCCCAGCAGCATGTTCTGCATGACCGTGAGCCGCGAGAGCGCCTTGGTGAGCTGGAACGTGCGCACCATGCCCGAGCGGGCGACCTTGGCGGCGCCGACGTTGCCCATGGCCTTGCCCTCGAACACCCACTTCGCGACGCCCGGGCCGCTGCGCTTGAACGCCGTGGGGGCGGACGAGGCCTTGTCGAAGCCGGTCAGCAGGTTGAAGAAGGTCGTCTTGCCGGCGCCGTTGGGGCCGATCAGCGCCGTGATGGCACCGCGCTGCACCTCGACGTGGCCGACGTCGACGGCGGTCATGCCGCCGAAGCGTCGGACGACGTTGTCGACCGTGAGGATCGGGTCGGGCTTGGCCGACCCGGGGGTCCGCTCGACCGTGGTGAGCTTCGAACGCAGGACGCTGCGGTCGTAGTCGTAGCCCTCGCGGCGGGGCAGCGTGCTGCCGCTCGAGGCCGGTCCGTTGGTGGTGCTCGAGGTGTCAGACACTGAACGCCAACTCCTTCTTCTTTCCGAGGATGCCCTGTGGCCTGAAGATGATCAGCAGCATGAGGGCGATGCCGACGAGGATGTACGAGAACTGCTCGGCCTGCTGGCCGTTCATGATGCTCGACGGGATGAAGTCGCCGGCGAGGGTCCGAACCAGCAGGCGGGTGACGAAGAACAGGATCGCTCCGAGCACCGGGCCGAAGACGGTGGCGGCACCACCGAGCAGCAGGGCCGTCCAGATGAAGAAGGTCATCGACCGTCCCATGCTGTCGGGCTGCACCGAGCTCGGCAGCACGTAGATGATGCCGGCGAGCGACCCCATCAGCGCACCGAGCACGAGCGCCTGCATCTTGTACGAGTAGACGTTCTTGCCGAGGCTGCGCACGGCGTCCTCGTCCTCGCGGATGCCCTTGAGCACGCGGCCCCACGGGCTGCGGCTGAGCAGGAAGACCAGGAGGCTGAGGAGGGCGACGATGCTCCAGCCGGCGATGCGGATCCACCAGCCGTTGACGCCGTTGTTCTCGTAGGTGAACCACAGGATCGTCGTCTGGCCGTCGGGCAGCGGCGAGAGGGCGGTGAAGGCCTCGCGGTACGAGGCCCCGGGGATGCCGTTCGATCCACCCGTCGTGGTCGTCAGGATGCTCGACCGTCCCACGTACCGGATGATCTCGGCCGAACAGATGGTGACGATGGCCAGGTAGTCGCCCCTCAGCTTCAGCGTCGGCACGCCGAGGATGAGCGCGAAGACCAACGAGCAGAGCAGGGCGATGATGACGGCGAGCCCGAGGGGCAGGCCGTTGCTGATCGAGATGGCGAAACCGTAGGCACCGAGCAGCAGGAACGCCGCCTGGCCCATGTTGATCAGGCCGGTGAAGCCGAAGTGGATGTTCAGGCCGATCGCCGCGATGGCGAAGGCGGCCGTCGTGGGCGCGAGGGCCTCGGCGCTCAGCGCCCGCAGGAGTTCGATGAAGTACATGGTCGTGTCCCCTTAGCCCACTCGTTCTTTTCGCCCGAAGATGCCCTGTGGTCTGAACACGAGGATCAGGATCAGGATCAGCAGCGCCGTCGCGTACTTGAAGTCGCCGGGCAGCCAGATGTTGGTCAGCTCGACGATGATGCCGATGATCAGCGAACCGACCAGGGCCCCGAAGGCCGTGCCGAGGCCGCCCAGGGTGACGGCGGCGAAGATCAGCAGCAGGATCTGCAGGCCGGTCATCCAGTTGACGCCGTTGAGCACGAGGCCGAGCATGACGCCCGAGAGGCCGGCCAGGCCGGCGGCCAGCGTCCAGACCAGGCGGATGATGCGGTCGACGTCGATGCCCGAGGCCGCGGCGAGGGCCGGGTTGTCCGACACGGCGCGGGTGGCGCGGCCGGTGCGGGTCTTCAGCAGGAACAGTCCCGTGCCGACCAGCACGACCACCGAGATCGCCATGGCGACGTACGACTGGACGGTGAGGGTCACGCCGAGGAAGTCGACGGTGGTCGGGTTGTCGCGGTCGATGCGCACGGTGCCGGCGCCGTAGAAGTACTGGAAGGCGTACTGCAGGGCGATCGAGAGGCCGATGGTCACGATCATCAGCTGCGTGAGGCTGAGTCGGCGCTTCCGCAGCGGTTTCCAGATCGCGAGGTCCTGCAGGTAGCCCGTCGCCGCACAGATCACCGTGCTGAGCACCGCGGCCAGGATCAGCGGCACCCCGATCGAGGTGAACGAGTAGGCCAGCAGACCGCCGAGGGTCACCTGCTCGCCGTGCGAGAAGCTGCTGAGGCCCGTCGTGCCGTAGATCAGCGACAGGCCGATGGCGGCGAGGGCGAGCAGCAGGCCGAGCCGGATTCCCGAGGCGAACTGCTGCGCGAAGCGGTCCCAGTTGAAGCTCGACGCGGTCGCGGCGCCGCTCGTGGCGCCTTCCTCGGCGGTGAGGGCGAACAGGGCGCTCGCCGTGGCGCCGAGGTTCACGGTCACGGTGCGCTCGGCGTTGTCGGCGTTCACCAGGAACTGGCCGTCGGGCAGGGTGTCCTGGTCGACCGTCACGGTGTAGCTGCCGGCCTCGGTCACCGCGATGCTCCACCGACCGGTGTCGTCGGTGGTCGCGGTCTGCTCGTCGCCGGTCGCGTTCGTCGCGGTCACGTCGACGCCCGAGGCGGGTTCCCGCTCGCTGTCGTTGATCGTTCCCTGGATGCAGCCGGTCGTCGCGTCGGTGGTGCAGGCGGCGGCCGCGGCGTGGGCGGCCGTCGGGGCGAAGGCCCCCATGAAGGTCGCCAGGAGTCCGAGCAGTACGGCGGAGGCCGTCACGATCAGGGACTGCCGCAGCCGTGGCCGCGACGCGATGGTCGTCGAGAGTCTCACAAAACCTCCTGGTGGGAAGCGCCCCGTCGAGATTCGGGCGGTCTCGTTCTGCTCCCGGGGCGTCGTCGTCGCTGACAGTAACTCCGCTGTGTGTCGAGCATGTTTCAGGTGCGCGACGGAGTGGAGTCGGTACAGAATCCCCCATGTCGAGCGAGAATCACGAATCTTCCGTGTGTCGGATCGGTAACGGTGCCGTTCCGTTGCGTCCCGGGGGGCCGCGCGCGCCTCCTCGGCGATGCGGCGGGTGCGCCGCCGAGAGGAATGCAGGAGGCGCGGGCTGGGTTAATATCGACTACCGGGCTCGACGGCGATCCGGTGCCAACCCACCCACCCTCATCTCGCTCCTTCGAAGGGGACTCATGGACCAGCCGGACCCGTTCGGATTCATCGGACTCACCTACGACGACGTCATGCTGCTTCCGGGCCGCACCGACGTCATCCCGAGCGAGACCGACACCTCGTCCCAGCTCACCAAGCGCATCCGGGTCGCGGTGCCGCTGCTCTCGGCCGCGATGGACACCGTGACCGAGTCGCGCATGGCCATCGCGATGGCGCGCCAGGGCGGCATCGGCATCATCCATCGCAACCTCTCGATCGCCGACCAGGCCGCGCACGTCGACAAGGTCAAGCGCAGCGAGTCGGGCATGATCACCAACCCCGTCACGACGACGCCCGACGCCACGGTGGCCGAGGTCGACGCGCTCTGCGGGCAGTTCCGCGTCTCGGGCCTGCCGGTCGTCGAGGGCGACGGCACGCTGGTCGGCATCATCACCAACCGCGACATGCGATTCGTCTCGCCGTTCGAGATGTCGACGACGTTCGTCCGCGACGTCATGACGAAGGCGCCGCTGATCACCGCGCCCGAGGGCGTCGACCCCGACTCGGCGATCGCCATCTTCGCGCAGCACAAGATCGAGAAGCTTCCCCTGGTCGACGAGGCCGGGCACCTGCGCGGCCTCATCACCGTCAAGGACTTCGACAAGAGCGAGAAGTACCCCGACGCCACGAAGGACGACGAGGGCCGCCTGCGGGTCGGCGCCGCGATCGGCTTCTTCGGCGACGCGTGGGAGCGCGCCAGCGCCCTGCGTGACGCGGGGGTCGACGTGCTCGTGGTCGACACCGCCAACGGCGAGAGCTCGGGCGAGCTCGACATGATCCGTCGCATCAAGGCCGACCCGAGCTTCGCGCACATCGACGTCATCGGCGGCAACGTGGCCACGCGCAGCGGCGCCCAGGCCCTGATCGAGGCCGGCGCCGACGCCATCAAGGTCGGCGTGGGCCCGGGTTCCATCTGCACCACCCGCGTCGTCGCGGGCGTCGGCGTGCCCCAGGTCACGGCCGTCTACGAGGCGTCCCTCGCCGCTCGCGAGGCCGGGGTCCCGGTCATCGCCGACGGCGGGCTGCAGTACTCGGGCGACATCGCCAAGGCCCTGGTGGCCGGCGCCGACACGGTCATGCTGGGTTCGCTGCTCGCCGGCTGCGACGAGAGCCCGGGCGACCTGGTCTTCGTCAACGGCAAGCAGTTCAAGAACTACCGCGGCATGGGCTCGCTGGGTGCGATGCAGACGCGCGGCAAGAACACGTCGTACTCGAAGGACCGTTACTTCCAGGCCGACGTGCCGAGCGACGACAAGCTCATCCCCGAGGGCGTCGAGGGTCAGGTGCCCTACCGCGGCGCGCTCAACAACGTCGTCTACCAGCTCAGCGGTGGTCTCCGTCAGTCGATGTTCTACGTCGGGGGCCGCACCGTGGCCGAGCTCAAGGCGAACGGCAAGTTCGTCCGGATCACCGCCGCCGGCCTGAAGGAGAGCCACCCGCACGATCTGCAGATGGTCGTCGAGGCCCCCAACTACCGCCGGTGATGTCGCCGGGCCGGGGGCGCGACCCCCGGCTCCGGTAGGGTGGCACGGTGACTGAGGTAGAGATCGGCGTCTCCAAGCGAGCCCGCCGCGCGTACGCGTTCGACGACATCGCCATCGTTCCGAGCCGGCGTACGCGCGACCCGCGCGACGTCTCGGTCGGGTGGTCGATCGACGCGTTCCAGTTCGAGTCGCCGGTCATCGCCGCGCCCATGGACTCGGTGGTCAGTCCGGCCACGGCCATCCGCATCGGCCAGCTTGGCGGCCTCGGCGTCCTCGACCTCGAGGGCGTCTGGACGCGCTACGACGACCCCGAGCAGGTGCTGGCCGAGATCCGCGAGCTCTCCGAAGACGACTCGGTCGCCCGTATGCAAGAGATCTACAGCGAGCCGATCAAGCCCGAGCTTGTCCGCGACCGCCTCGCCGAGATCCGCGCCGCCGGGGTCACCGTCGCCGGCGCCCTCAGCCCGCAGCGCACCCAAGACCTGTACCAGACGGTCGTCGACGCCGGCGTCGACCTCTTCGTCATCCGGGGCACGACGGTCAGCGCCGAGCACGTCGCGAAGAACAGCGAACCGCTGAACCTCAAGAAGTTCATCTACGAGCTCGACGTCCCCGTCATCGTCGGTGGCGCCTCGACCTACACGGCCGCCCTGCACCTGATGCGCACCGGTGCCGCCGGCGTCCTCGTCGGGTTCGGGGGCGGCGCAGCCAGCACGACCCGCGCCTCCTTGGGCATCCACGCTCCCATGGCGAGCGCCGTGGCCGACGTGGCGGGCGCGCGCCGCGACTACCTCGACGAGTCGGGCGGGCGCTACGTGCACGTCATCGCCGACGGGGGCCTGGGCACCTCGGGCGACCTGGTCAAGGCCATCGCCTGCGGCGCGGACGCCGTCATGCTGGGTGCCGCGCTGGCCCGGGCCGACGACGTGCCCGGCGGTGGCTACCACTGGGGCGCCGAGGCGCACCACCCCGAACTGCCCCGCGGCCGACGCATGCACGTGGGCACCATCGGCTCGCTCGAGAAGATCCTCTACGGTCCCGCCACGACGGTCGACGGCACGTCGAACATCATGGGCGCGCTGCGTCGTTCCATGGCGACCACCGGCTACAGCGACCTGAAGGAGTTCCAGCGCGTCGAGGTGGTTGTGGCCCCCTACCAGCCTCACTAGCGTTTGATGGGGTGGTCCGGTCGAGAGACCGGGCCGACCGAATCCAACGATGGAGGCTCGCATGGCCAAGTCCGCGTCCGTTTCGCTCTCCACGAAGCTCGGCCCCGACGAACGGGCCGCAGCCGTCGAGGCGTTGAAGACGAAAGAACTCGACATTCTCGTGATCGGGGGTGGCATCGTCGGTGCGGGTTCCGCGCTCGACGCCGTGACCCGTGGGTTGAGCGTCGGCATCGTCGAGGCCCGTGACTGGGGCTCCGGCACGTCGAGTCGCTCGTCGAAGCTCGTGCACGGTGGCATCCGCTACCTCGAGCAACTGAACTTCCGTCTCGTGCGCGAGGCGCTGATCGAGCGTGGCCTGCTGCTGCAGCGCCTGGCACCGCACCTGGTGAAGCCCGTGCGGTTCCTCTACCCGCTCAGCAAGCCGGTCTACGAGCGGTTCTACATCGGTGCCGGCATGGCGCTCTACGACATCTTCAGCTGGACCGGTGGTCGCCCGCCCGGCGTCCCCCACCACCGTCACCTCACCAAGACGCAGGTGCTCCGCGCCATCCCGAGCCTGTCGAAGGACGCGGTCGTCGGCGGCCTCACCTACTACGACGCCCAGGTCGACGACGCCCGGTACGTCTCGTCGCTGGTGCGCACCGCGTCGAGCTACGGCGCCCACGCGGCGAGCCGCATCCGGGTCGAGGGCTTCGTCAAGGTGGGCGAGCGGGTCGTCGGCGTGAAGGCGCACGACTACCAGACCGGCGGGCACTTCGAGATCCGCGCCAAGCAGGTCGTCAACGCGACCGGCGTCTGGACGGACGACACGCAGGCCATGGTCGGCGAGCGGGGTCAGTTCAAGGTGCGGGCGTCGAAGGGCGTGCACCTCGTGGTGCCGCGCGACCGCATCCACTCCGACATGGGCATGATCTTCCGCACCGAGAAGAGCGTCCTGTTCGTCATCCCGTGGGGCCGTCACTGGCTCGTGGGCACGACCGACACCGACTGGGACCTCGACAAGGCCCACCCCGCGGCGACGGCGGCCGACATCGACTACATCCTCGAGCACGTCAACAAGGTCATGGCCGTGCCGCTCACCCGGGCCGACGTCGAGGGCGTCTACGCCGGTCTGCGTCCGCTGCTGGCGGGCGAGTCCGACCAGACGTCGAAGCTGTCGCGCGAGCACATCGTCGCCCACACCGTGCCGGGCCTCGTCGTCGTGGCCGGCGGCAAGTGGACGACCTACCGGGTCATGGCCGAGGACGCGATCGACGAGGCCGTCGCGGCCCTCGACGGCCGCATCCCGTCGAGCACCACGATGGAGATCCCGTTGATCGGCGCCGAGGGGTACCACGCGGCGTGGAACAAGCGCGGCAAGATCGCGAAGGCGTTCGGCGTGCACAAGGTCCGCATCGAGCACCTTCTCAACCGGTACGGCACCACGACCGACGAGATCCTCGACCTCATCCGCGACGACCCCTCGCTCGCCGAGCCCCTCCCCGGGGCCGACGACTACATCCGCGCCGAGGTCGTCTACGCCGCGAGCCACGAGAGCGCCCTGCACCTCGAGGACGTCCTCGCCCGCCGCACCCGCATCTCGATCGAGGCGTGGGACCGGGGCGAGTCCGCCGCTCCCGTCGCCGCCAAGCTGATGGCCGGCGTGCTCGGCTGGAGCGACGACGAGGCCGAGGCCGAGGTGGCGAACTACCTCAAGCGGGTCGCCGCCGAGCGGGCGAGCCAGCTCGAGCCCGACGACGAGTCGGCCGACCGCGTCCGCCTCGAGGCGCCCGACATCACCTTCGGCTTCGACGAGGACGACATGGTCGTCGCCGGTGCCGACCAAGGAGGCGCGCCCAAGCCGGGCGAGGAGGTCACAGAGCCCGCGGGCACGCCGGGCGACGACACCTCGGCGGGCAGCCCGGGCGGTCGCCAGGGCTGATGCCCGGTCGCTCGCGCGACCACCTGCAGGAGGCGCGGTGCCCGTTCGTCGGGCACCGCGCCTCCCGCGGTTCCTCCGTCCGCGGACGCGGGAACACCTGTGGAGGGTGACGGGTTGTCCCCACCGTGAGCAGCCCGGCTGCTGCGGCCGAACCCGCCGCTAGGCTGAGACGACTGCCCCCGAGTCCACTGGAGACGAACCATGGTTGACGTGCGTCGAGTCAAGCTCCCCGGCGTGGGTGTGCTGCACACCTTCATCACCGACGACGGCGGCAAATGCGGTGTCATCACGCACCGCTCGGGTCACAGCGACCTCATCACGTTCAGCGACGACGTCGACGGCGACCACGTCAAGAAGGTCTCGCTGCGCCTCAGCGAAGACGAGGCGCACACGCTCGCCGAACTGCTCGGCGGCACGCGCATCACCGAGTCGCTCTCGGCCCTCGACCAGATCCCCGGCCTCAGCATCGACTGGTTCACGGTCGACTACGACGACCACATCGCCGGTCAGCCGCTCGGCGACCTCGGCGCCAAGGGCGTCGTCGGCCTGACCGTCGTGGCGGTCGTCCGGGGCGACGCGGCCAACCCGGCGCCGTCGGGCGACTTCAAGGTGTTCCCCGGCGACACGCTCGTCGTGGCCGGTTCACCCGAGAAGGTCGCCAAGGCGTTCTCGTTCTACCGCACGGGCGAGCTCAAGCACCGCTCGCCGGTCGACGCCCCGCCCGGGGGCTAGGCCGATGCACCTGGGTGAAGAGCTGATCGTCCTCGGCATCCTGCTGCTGATCGCGTACGTGCTCGGCCGTGCCGGCAAGCTGATCGGCCTGCCGTCGATCCCGATCTACATGATCGTCGGCCTGCTCGCCAGCACGAACACGGGGTGGTTCCCGCTCAGCTTCGAGTCCGACAACATCGAGTTGATCGCCATCTTCGGGTTGATCCTGTTGCTGTTCAACCTCGGCCTCGAGTTCGACCAAGACGAATTCTTCTCGAACGCGGGGCGGCTCATCGTCTCGGGCGGCAGCTACATCGCCATCAACATGGGCGTCGGGCTGATCTTCGGCTTCATGCTCGGGTGGGGCACGCGCGAGGCGCTGATCATCGCGGGCATGACGGCGACGTCGTCGAGCGCGATCGTCACCAAGCTGCTGATCGAGTTGAACCGCCTGGCGAACCGCGAGACGCCGATGATCCTCGGCGTCACGGTCGTCGAAGACATCTTCATCGCCATCTACCTCGCGATCGTGTCCGTCGTGCTCAGCGGCGAGACCGACCCGGGGCCGGTGATCCTGAAGCTCGGCATCGCGTTCGCGTTCCTCGTCGTGATGTTCGGCGTGGCCCGATGGGGTGGTCGCGTCGTCTCCCGGCTCATGCGCACGCGCGACGACGAACTCTTCACCGTGCTGTTCTTCGGGCTCGCCGTGCTCTTCGCCGGCCTCGGCGAGGTGCTCGGGGTGACCGACGCGATCGGCGCCTTCCTCATCGGCCTGATCATCGGGGCCACGAAGTTCCGCAACCGGGTCGAGCAGTTCGCCCTGCCCATGCGCGACGTCTTCGGGGCGTTCTTCTTCCTGAACTTCGGCCTCGGGCTCAACCCGGCCCTGTTCCCGAGCGTGCTCGGCCCCGTGGCCATCGCCGTGGGCATGACCGTGCTGCTCAACGTGGGTGCCGGGCAGTTCGTCGCGTGGCTCAACAAGCTGGGGCCGCAGGCGGGCATCAACACCACGGTCATCCTGGTCAACCGGGGCGAGTTCGCGTTGATCCTGGCGACGCTGTCCGCGGGGGCGGGTCTCGACGAGCGGTTGCAGCCCTTCGCCGGTCTGTACGTGCTGATCATGGCGGTGCTCGGGCCGGTCCTCGCCTCGAACAGCGAGCGCATCGGCTCGGTGCTGTTGCGGTCGCGCAAGAAGGCCGAGCGTGCCGAGGCCGAGGCCCGTCGTCTCGAACGTGAGGCGCGCAGCGGTGACGAGATCGCCCTGATGGAGGCCGCCCTCGCCGGTGACGACCTCGACCAGGCCGAGGTCACCGAGGACGACGACGAGCGCGAGACCGAGCGGGTCCGGGCCGGTGCCGCCCGGGCCGCTGCGGGCCGGGTCGACACCACGCGACGCGGGGCCGACGGCGATGCCGACGACGACCTGGACGACCTCGACGCGATGGACGCCGACGAGGCCCGCATCTGGGCCGAGCAGGCGGGCCAACAGAGCGACCAGCGGGCCACGCGCCGACGCGACCCCGAGTACTGAACTGCAGGCCGTCGTCCCAGCGGGTTCGTGGGCGACGCGAGGTACGATCGCCTCCGTGACCCAGACCGAGCAGCGCCCCGCCCTCCTCGGCGTCGACGGCGAACCGCTGCCCGCGACGATGTGGCACGTCGCCCGTCGACCCCGCTGGATCGCCCTGCTCGGCCTCGCCCTCGTCGTGGCGGCGATCTTCGCCTGGCTCGGCCACTGGCAGATCGAGCGCAGCGTCGAGAGCGTGCAGGTCGTCAACCCCGAGACCGAGACCAGCAAGGTGCTGTCGTCGGTCGCGACCCCGCAGACGCCCTTCGCCGACTCGCTCGGTGCCCAGCGCGTGTCCGTCACCGGTGAGTTCGACCCGGACGACTTCGCCGTCATCGGTGACCGCGTCAACGGCGGCGAGACCGGCTACTGGCTGATCGGCCGTTTCGTCGACGACGCCAACGGCGCCTCGCTTCCCGTGGGGCTCGGCTGGTCCCCGACCCGCGAGGGTGCCGAGGCCGCCGAGCCGTCCGTGGCCGCGACCTCGACCGTCACGGTCGAGGGCCGTTACTTCCCGTCCGAGTCGCCGACCGAGAGCGACTTCGAGAGCGGTGCGCAGACCGTCGTGTCCGTGGCCGCGCTGATCAACGAGTGGCCCGGCTTCGACGGCCAGGTCTACGGCGGCTATGTCGTCTCCGACTCCGCACCAGCGTCGCTGAGCGAGATCGACTCCGCGCCTCCGGCGTCCGACGTGCAGTTCAACTGGCTCAACGTCTTCTACGCGATCGAATGGGTCGTCTTCGCCGGCTTCGCCGTCTTCCTCTGGTTCCGGCTCGTGCGCGACGCGTTCGAGCGCGAGCACGAAGAAGCCGAGGAGGCGCGGGCCGAGGCGGACGCGCGCGGCGCGACCCAGCCGACCCGCGCCTCCTGACCCCGCGCCTCCCGACCTTTCGACGTCGACAGGTGCCGTCCTGGCGCAGGGGTGGGCGCGGCTAGAATCGTCCCCATGCCTCTGAAGCCCCGGCAACGCGACATCCCGAAGATCCCGGGTGCCGTCAGGTTCTACAAGATCTCGGCGTACGTCACCGGCGTGATGCTGCTGCTGCTCATCTTCGAGATGCTGTTCAAGTACACGCCCCTGCAGCTCGAGATGCAGCTCGGCGGTCAGGGCGGGTTCCTCGTGCCGGTCGACTCGACCACGGGCTTCAACCTGTCGACCGCGATCCTCATCGCGCACGGTTGGCTCTACGTCGTCTACCTCTTCGCCGACTTCCGTCTCTGGAGCTTGATGCGGTGGCCGTTCTCGCGGTTCTTCCTCATCGCGCTCGGCGGCGTCGTGCCCCTGCTCTCGTTCTTCGTCGAGAGCCACATGACCAAGCTCGCGACGCGGCAGTACGAAGCCCTGACCGCCGAGACCACCCCCACGACCGAGGGAGCCCCCGCGTGACCGACGCACCCGAGACCGCCGAGGCGTCGGCGACGACCGCCGCCACGGCCCCCGCACCGGCCGACCGCGCGCCCGAGACCGCGCAGAGCCCCGTGCTCGTCGTCGACTTCGGCGCCCAGTACGCGCAGCTGATCGCCCGGCGCGTGCGTGAGGCCAACGTCTACAGCGAGATCGTGCCGCACACGATCACCGCAGCCGAGATCGCCGAGAAGAACCCCGTGGGCATCGTCCTCAGCGGTGGTCCGTCGAGCGTCTACGAAGAAGGCGCGCCGAGCATCGACGCGGGCATCTTCGACCTCGACATCCCCGTGCTGGGCATCTGCTACGGCTTCCAGGCGATGGCCAAGGCGCTCGGCGGCGAGGTCTCGCAGACCGGCCAACGTGAGTACGGCGCCACCGACGTCACGCTCGCCGAGGGCGACAGCACGCTGCTGTCGGGCCAGCCGGCCTCGCAGACGACGTGGATGAGCCACGGCGACTCGGTGTCGAAGGCCCCCGAGGGCTTCGACGTGCTGGCCTCGAGCGCCTCGACCCCCGTCGCCGCGTTCTCGAGCGACGCCCGCAAGCTCTACGGCGTCCAGTGGCACCCCGAGGTCAAGCACTCGTCGTACGGCCAGGCCGTGCTCGAGAACTTCCTGCACCGCGCCGCTGGCATCCCCGCCGACTGGAACAGCGGCAACGTCATCGCCGAGCAGGTCGCCCGCATCCGCGAGCAGGTCGGTGACGCACGCGTCATCTGCGGACTCTCGGGCGGGGTCGACTCGGCCGTCGCGGCCGCCATCGTGCACGAGGCCGTCGGCGACCAGCTGATCTGCGTCTTCGTCGACCACGGTCTGCTGCGCGCCGACGAGCGTCGTCAGGTCGAAGAGGACTACGTCGCCTCGACCGGTGTGCGACTCGTCACGATCGATGCCGAGCAGCAGTTCCTCGACGCCCTCGCCGGGGTGACCGACCCCGAGCAGAAGCGCAAGATCATCGGCCGCGAGTTCATCCGCAGCTTCGAGGCCGCCGCCGAGGCGCTGGTGCTCGAGGCCGCGGCCGAGGGCGACTCGGCCGTGAAGTTCCTCGTGCAGGGCACCCTCTACCCCGACGTCGTCGAGAGCGGTGGCGGTACGGGCACGGCGAACATCAAGAGCCACCACAACGTGGGCGGCCTGCCCGAAGACCTGCAGTTCGAGCTCGTCGAGCCGCTCCGCACCCTCTTCAAGGACGAGGTTCGGGCGATCGGGCGCGAGCTCGGTCTGCCCGAGGTCATCGTCGGGCGTCAGCCGTTCCCCGGCCCCGGTCTCGGCATCCGCATCGTGGGCGAGGTGACGCACGAGCGACTCGAGTTGCTGCGTGCGGCCGACGCGATCGCGCGGGCCGAGTTGACCGCGGCCGGCCTGGACGACGAGATCTGGCAGTGCCCCGTGGTGTTGCTCGCCGACGTCCGCTCGGTGGGTGTGCAGGGCGACGGTCGTACGTACGGTCACCCGATCGTGCTGCGTCCGGTGTCGTCCGAGGACGCCATGACGGCCGACTGGACGCGTCTGCCCTATGACGTGCTGGCCCGCATCTCGAACCGCATCACGAACGAGGTGGACGGCGTCAACCGCGTCGTGCTCGACGTCACCTCCAAGCCCCCGGGAACGATCGAATGGGAATGACCGGGCTGTTTTCGATGCGAAACATCGAGCCCGGTCATTCCGGGGGAGCCTGCGACCCCGGTGCCCACCAGTAGCCGCGAACGCGGAGTGAGGGAGACCTCCCGCGAAGCGCAGTGACGACGAAACCCCCTCCGGCAGACACCTGCCCGAGGGGGTTTCGTCGTCTCCGTGGGATGTCGTCGTTCCTGGATCTTGGCGTGGTCTCGGGCCAGGGCACGAACGAGCGGGCAGAACGTGCTCTTCATCCGCCCACGAACAGCACCTTCTGCCCACTCGGCCGTCGACCCCCACCCCCTCGGCCATCGACCCCCACCCACACAGAAGCGGGGCCCGTCCCGGTCGGAACGAGCCCCGCTTCGGGGTGGTGCGGGTGATGCCGCGTTGGCTAGTCGCTGCCGCGCAGGATGGCGAGCATGCGCAGGATCTCGACGTAGAGCCAGATCACGGTCATGACGATGCCGAAGGCGGCCGACCAGGCGTAGATGCGGGGTGCGCCGCGCTCGACGCCGGTCTTGACCTGGTCGAAGTCGAGGACCAGCGAGTACGCGGCCATGATCACGACGAGGATGCCCAGGATGAAGCCGAGCGGGATGCCGAAGATCTCCATGCCGCGGAGGCCCCAGGGGTTGCTGTTGGCACCGAAGATCATCAGACCGAAGTTGATCAGCGAGAAGACGCCGTAGCCGATCATCGCGATCATGAAGACCTTGGTGGCCTTGGCCGACGCGCGGATCTTGCCACTCTTGAAGAGCAGCAGGGTCGTGGCGAACACCGCGACGGTGCCGATCAGGGCCTGGGTGACGATGCCGTCCCACTGGCTCTCGAAGATCGACGAGATGCCACCGACGAAGAGACCCTGTGCCGCCGAGTAGGCGAGCACGAGCCCGGGGGAGGGCTTCTTCTTGAAGATGTTGACGAGCGCCAGCACGAAGCCGGCGATGGCCCCGACGAAGGCGAGGGCCGGGATGAACCATCCGATGGCCGCACCGACGAGCACCACGCCGAACGCGAGCAGCGTCTTGGTGATGGTGTCTTCGTAGGTCATGCGGTCGGTCTGCGTGGGGCCGGCGGCGGGCTGTGAGTAGAGCTGCTGCAGCTGTTCGGCGGTCATGCCGTTGTACTCGACCGGCTGGGCTGCGCCCTGCTGCTGACGGATGACGGGCCCGCCGTTCTTCGAGAAGGCCGGCGACTGACTGAAGCCGGGATTCGAGAATGCCAAGGGGTTCCTCTTCTGATCGCTAGGGATGTGTGGATCGCCCGCGCAGGTACACGAAGGCGTTTCCGTACAGATGAGGCTAACGCCTGTCGTGCAACGAATGGCTGAAGATCTGCCTGATGAGAGCCGCATTCTCGCAGGGCGAACGTGCGTGCCGTGCATCTTTTGCGTCTGCGGGGGGCGAGACGCCTCGTCCCCAGGGGCCGCGCCTCCTCGTCTCTCCACCGACGGTCTTTCCACAGCCGTCCTCTCGCCGGGAGGTCGGGCGGCTCGGGCTGCGCACGGGGACGCCGGTTAGCGTGACCGGGTGTCCACCTCGCCTCTCGTCATCGCCCATCGCGGCGCCAGCGGTCACCGACCCGAGCACGGCGAGGACGCCTACCGTCTCGCGATCGAGCTCGGGGCCGACGCCATCGAGCCCGACCTGGTCGCGTCGAGCGACGGCGTGCTCGTCCTGCGGCACGAGAACGAGATCTCGGGCACGACCGACGTCGCCGACCACGTCGAGTTCCGGCACCGCCGCACGACCAAGACCATCGACGGCGCAAAGGTCACGGGCTGGTTCACCGAGGACTTCACCTGGGACGAGCTCAGCACGCTGCGCATCCGCGAACGGCTGCCCGAGCTGCGGCCCGAGAGTGCGGCGCACGACGGCGAGGGGCGCATCCAGCGGCTGGGCGACCTGCTCGACCTGCTCGACGCCGCCGATCGCCCGGTCGGGCTCGTCGCCGAGGTCAAGCACGCGACCTACTTCGACTCCATCGGCCTGCCGCTCGGCGAGCTGCTCGCCGACGAGCTGCGGCAGCGGCGCTGGGTCGACGACCCGCGGCTGACCATCGAGTCGTTCGAGCAGACCGTGCTCGGTCGCCTGGCCGACCAGCGGCTCGGGGCCCGGCTCGTCTACCTGCTCGAGAAGGCGGGCGTGGCGGCCGACCTGGTCGCGGCGGGGCGGACCTCGGTGGGCTACCGCGACCAGCTGCACGCCGAGTCGCTCGAGTCGTTCGTCGACGCGGGGTTGCACGGCGTCAGCCTCGACAAGCACACGCTCGTCGACGCGCAGGGGGCGACCGACGGCCGGGTCGTCGACCGGGCGCACGCGGCCGGCCTCGACGTCTTCACCTGGACGCTCCGCGCCGAGAACGCCTTCCTGGCCAAGGCCCACCGCGGCCCCGGCGGCAAGGCGGCCTTCGGCGACTGGCAGGCCGAGTTCACCTCGCTCATGGCGCTCGGCGTCGACGGGGTCTTCGCCGACCAGCCCGAGCTCGCCGAGGAGGCGCGGGTCGCCTTCGCGTCCCGCTGACCCCGCGCGACGCCGCCTGCGACCGTGGTCGCCCCGCACCCTCTCGCCATGTCGGTGGTCGCGCTTAGACTCGACGGGCCATGACGATCGTGCTCGAGCCCTCTGACGCTGCCGGCGGTTCCGGCGACCCCCTGACCGCCGGTCTCAACCCCCAGCAGAAAGAGGCGGTCGAGTACCGCGGGCAGTCGCTGCTGATCGTGGCCGGTGCCGGCTCGGGCAAGACCAGCGTGCTGACCCGCCGCATCGCGGGCCTGCTGGCGACGCGTGAGGCGTGGCCCAGCCAGATCCTCGCCATCACCTTCACCAACAAGGCCGCAGCCGAGATGCGCGAGCGCGTGGCGCACCTCGTCGGTCAAGCAGGCGAGGGCATGTGGATCAGCACGTTCCACTCGGCGTGCGTGCGAATCCTCCGGCGCGAGGCCGAGCAGTTCGGCTTCACCAAGAGCTTCACGATCTACGACTCCGCCGACTCGAGGGCCCTGCTCAAGCGCATCCTGAAAGAGCTCGACGCCGATCAGCTCGGGCTGACGGTCAGCATGGCCTCGGGCAAGATCTCGAAGCTCAAGAACGAGCTCAGCGACGTCGAGTCGTACTCGCGCCAGATCAACATGAACGACCCGCAAGAGGTCATGTTCCTCGAGATCTTCCGGCAGTACACCCGCGAGCTGCAGCGGGCCAACGCCTTCGACTTCGACGACCTCATCGCCCAGACCGTGTACCTGTTCCGCGCCTTCCCGCACGTGGCCGCGCAGTACCAGCGGCGGTTCCGGCACATCCTCGTCGACGAGTACCAAGACACCAACCACGCGCAGTACTCGCTCATCCGCGAGCTGACCCGGCCGGTGCAGGCCGACCTCGTCGACGAGCTCGAGAGGGGTGGCCAGTTCGTCCAGTCGATGCGCGACGGCAGTGGCGGCATCCCCGGGGCGTCGCTCACCGTGGTGGGTGACTCCGACCAGTCGATCTACGCGTTCCGCGGCGCCGACATCCGCAACATCGTCGAGTTCGAGCGCGACTTCCCGAACTCGAAGGTCATCCTGCTCGAGCAGAACTACCGCTCGACCCAGAACATCCTCGACGCCGCCAACGCGGTCATCTCGAACAACTTCGACCGTCAGGCCAAGAACCTGTTCACCACGGTCGGCGCCGGCAGCAAGATCGTCGGGTTCACCGGCTACACCGGTCACGACGAGGCCCAGTTCGTCGCGGACGAGATCGCGGCGCTGCACGAGTCCGGCACCGACTACAAAGACATGGCCGTCTTCTACCGGACCAACTCGCAGACGCGTGCGCTCGAAGAGATCTTCATCCGCTCAGCGATCCCGTACCGCGTGCTCGGCGGCACGAAGTTCTACGAGCGTGCCGAGATTAAGGACGCCATGGCGTACCTGATCACCGTCGCCAACCCGGCCGACCCGCTCGCCCTGCGACGCATCATGAACGTGCCCAAGCGCGGCATCGGTCCGGCGACCGAGACCGCGATGCAGCGCTGGGCCGACACCAACGAGGCGCCGCTGCGTGACGCGATGCGCAACGCCGACCAGCTCGGCCTCGGGCCGAAGGTCACCGGTGCGATCACGGGCTTGGCGAAGCTGCTCGACGACGTGCAGGCCACGGCGGCGACCGCGCCCGTCCACGAGATCCTGTCGGCCCTGATCGCGGGCAGCGGCCTGGTCGAGGTGCTGCGGGCATCGCGCGACCCGCAAGACGAGGCCCGCGCCGAGAACATCGACGAACTCGTCGCGGTGACGAAGGAGTTCCAGAAGAACAACCCCGACGGCACGCTGCTCGACTTCCTCACCGAGGTCACGCTGGTCGCGGCCGCCGACGACCTCGACGACACGAGCGGCACCGTCTCGCTGATGACGCTGCACACCGCCAAGGGGCTCGAGTACGAGGCGGTGTTCCTCACCGGCGTCGAAGAAGACCTGTTGCCGCACCGCATGTCGGCGAACGAGCCCGGCGGTCCGTCCGAAGAGCGACGACTGTTCTACGTCGGCATCACGCGTGCGCGACAGCGGCTGTTCCTGTCGCTCGCGATGACGCGGGCGCAGTTCGGCGAGGTCAACGTGGCGATGCCGTCGCGGTACCTGCAAGAGATCCCCGTCGAGCTCATCGATTGGAAGCAGTCGCCCGGCATGGCCACCAGCCGCGGGGGCACTCAACCGCGGGCGCTCAACGCCCGTCGCGAGGGTGGCGACGGCAACCGCGGTGCGACGCCGCGAGCGTCGGGTGGCTATGGCTCGGGCAGTTACGACCGGGCCACGGCGGCGGCGAAGACGAAGCCGAAGACCGAGTGGGCGAACCGGGTCACGGGCACGGTCCGCGACAACGGCGACATGGAGCTCGAGGCCGGCGACCGCATCTCGCACGTCGACTTCGGCGAGGGCCGTGTCATGGCCGTCACCGGCATCGGCGCCCGCCGCATCGCCGAGGTGCTGTTCGACGGAGCCGGCCGCAAGAAGCTGCTGATCAAGGTCGCGCCGATCGAGAAGGTCTAGCGCCCTTCCGCGTTCTCGCGAGAGGTCGTGTCGTGTGTCCTGGAAGGCAGGAGGGCGTCGGTCATGTCGCTCTCGGGTCGGTGCCGGACGACCGTCACGCTGTGGTCGCCGATCGACAGCAGCGATCCGACCCGGGCGCGCGCCGGGGTGTAAGCCTCGAGTTCGGTGACCTCGCCGGTGGTCGCCACGAGGGTGGTGCCGTTTCCCGAGCCGAGATCGGTGACCCAGACGGCCGCGTCGGCCCCGATCGCGATCGAGACGTGATGGCGAGACAACGATCGGCCGGCGTCGTCGAGCGCCACGACATCCGCGTCGGTCGGAACGGGCAGGGGGCGGTCGGTGCGACGCCCGACGACGATCGCGCGCCGTGTGACGGGGACGACGCTCTCGTCCGGCAGCCGCAGGCCGTAGTGCCGAGGGCGCACCGTCGTCGCCTCGAGATCGGGAACGGGTGGCACCGCGTCACCGCCGGCCGGCTGATCGGGGGCTGACCGCCTCGGGGTGGTGGCGGCAAACCGCGGCGCGTGAGGGATCGCGGCGGCGAGGGGCGCGAGGGGTGCGACCGCGGACGGTGCCGTGCTCTCCGGAATGACGGGAGCGCGCTGCGCCGACTCGCTTCGACGCTCCTCGACGACGAACCCCGAGGAGGCGCTGGTCGGCGGGGGAGGGGACGTCACGATCGGCGCGGGCGGCTGGAGGGGCAGGGTGGTGACGCGCGAGAGCAGCCCTGCGGCACGCTGCTCACGAATCGTCTCGGCGGTGATCACCGGCGGTGGCGTCGGGTGTTGCTCGCGCCTCCTGGGCTTGTCCTTCTTGCGACGCATGTCGACTCCGATCTGTGGAGAACCGTTACGCAAACTATCAGGCATGACATATTGGTCGAGTCCGACCGACCGGTCGGCACCACCAACGAGAGGGACCACCTCATGGCCAATGTCACCGTCACCTACGACGACCTGCGCACGCAGGCCACCCAGCTGCGCAACGGGCAGCGTGCGATCGAAGACCAGCTGGGTCAGATGAAGTCGCAGATCGACAACCTCGTCGGCTCGGGCTACGTGACCGACAAGTCGTCGAAGGCATTCGACGCGACGTACACCGAGTTCACGACCGGGGCGTCGAAGACGATCTCGGCGGTCGAGAGCATGGCGACGTTCCTCGAGAACGCGGCCAGCACCCTCGAGGGCGCCGACCAGCAGCTCGCCAGCAGCCTGGGCTGACCGACCACACACAGGGACGGCCGGGGCGGGTCGCGGTGAGACGCGACGCGCTCCGGCTTCCGGCACGAGGGGAGGACCTCATGGCTCGAACGAGCCTCAACATCGACGGTGCGGGTCTCGAGGCGTTGCTCGCCGACCTGGCCACCGTGAAGACCGAGTTCGAGTCGAACGACTCCTCGGTGTCGGCCACGGCCGAGGCTTGCGGGCACGTCCGGCTGGCGGCGAAGGTCACGTCGTTCGCGACGAACTGGAACGACCGGCGGGCGAAGCTCGCCGAGCAGATCACCGAGCTGGGCACGGCGTTGTCGACGATCGACGAGACCTTCACCGAGGTCGACGGAGAACTCGAGGGCGTCTTGGTCGGGGGCGACAGATGACGGCCGGCACGCTCGCCGGTGTGGCGGCCGATTCGCTGGTGGGGGTGTCGGGCGACCCGGTGCTGTTGAACTCCATGGCGAGCCATTACGAGTCGGTGGCGGCCTCGATCCGAGGTGCGGCAGCGAAGCTGCGATCGCTCGAGACGGGGTCGTCGTCCAGCGACGCCCTGGATGCGTTCGTGGTCAAGGCCGAGGAGGTCTCCGCGAGTCTCGGCAAGGCCGAGGGACGATACGGAGAAACGGGGGCTGCGCTCAAGGCGTACGCGTCCGAATTGTCGCTGGCCCAAGAGGCAGCTGCGCCGGCCCTGGCGAACCACCGAGACGCCGTCGACGACCTCGCCGCAGCCGAGAAGCTGGTCGAGCGGTACGAGCACTTCGCGCTCGTGGCCGTCGACGACGTGACGAAGCAGGAGCACCTCGACCAGGCCGCGGCGCAGCGCACGAAAGCCGAGGAGGCGCGGGGCCGGGTCGCCCTCTACGCGCGCCGCCTCACCGACGCACACACGTCCGTCGAGACCGCCGCGACGGCTGCCATCGCGAGGATCGACGACGCCACCGACGACGGCCTCGCCGACACCCTCTGGGACGATCTCGGGGGCGCATGGGACGCCGGCTTCGCCGCCTTCCAGAAGTGGATGGAGGAGAACGACTCGTGGATCAGCGAGCTGATGAATGGGCTCACGATCGTCGGCGGATTACTAGCCGCTCTGGCCTTCATCGTTCCTGGTTTGAATATCGTCGCGGCAATTGTGGCCGTCCTGGCTTTCGCCATCACGGCAGCTCGAGCGAGCGCAGGCACAGCCACTCTTGGAGATGTCCTTCTGGCCGGGTTGTCCTTGGCGACCATGGGGATAGGAGGTGCTGCGGTCGCCTCGGCTCGCGCAGGGATCAAAGGCATCGCTGCCGCGCGAGCCGCGGGCCTCGTGTCCCACAGCGGAGTTTCTCGTAGATCTGCGATGGCGTGGGTTAGTAGGAGTTGGTCGAGAGCTCAACCTGGGTTGGGGGATTGGACCCTCGTGAAAGCGCTTGGCGACAGTGAAGTGGCAAGGATGTTGCACTTCCTTCGGACCAGCAGGCCGGGCGCATTCGCGGATGACGCCGATGAAGTCGCTCGCATCATGCGCAGGTTGAACGTCGCGCGCGCCGTCCAGGCGCTTGACCACGCTCTGACGGCACACGGACTTGCGGGGGTGGGAGTTTCCCGTGTGACATCTCGGGAATCGAACACTGCGACCTGGTCGACTGCTGCTGGGGGTGCCCTTTGAGCTCCGGCCGCCGCGCTGCTCCGGTTTCGTACCGATCCCTGGCTTTGAGGGGTCTTCCTCTCTTCGCTGGGATCGCCGGGATCGCATCGCCGCTTTACATGCAGTTGTCACGACTTGTCTTCGGATCTCTGGCTTTACCCAAGGGAGGGGGGTTTCGAACAAACCCTGCGGGTGATGTTCTCTTCCAAGCCAGTGAGGGGTGGCCCCCGTTCGTCTTGCCGTCCGGCATCTTTTGGTTGGTGAGCGCAGCGATGCTGACCTTGGTCGTGATCGTGTACCGAAAGAGAACGGAATCACTCGACTTCGCACTTCAACCTTGGGTGTTGGCGTTCTGGTGCGGACTAGCTGCTTTCTACGGCTGGCTTCATTCGCGGTTCTTCATCGAGCTCGCGGAGTGGCCGCGCGATTCGTTCGCTGCAGCGCTCGTGCTGGCGGCCGAGTGTCTCGCATTCTTCGCGTTAGGAGCCAAAAGGGCGGTCCGATCCATCGTCGTTCGGCGCGAACTCAAAGCTGCTCAGAGAGGTGACGGCCCCCGTCTTGCGAGGGCCGGGCTTCGCCCCGAGGACCAGTCATGAGCGGCCCGAGGCACGTGGGGCGGACGGCCGGGACGGTGGCGGCGTCGTATTCGATCGTCGTGCCTCCGGGGTTCGTCCGGGTGCCGGGTGGAATGGACGCGCCTGACGCAGCGGCGTTCGTCGCCGAGCAGCTGGGAGACGAGCCCGCACCCGGAACCGGGACGGCCCCCGACGACTGGCGGCTGCGGTTCGGGTCGGCACTCGGGCGTGCGCTCGCGGCCGACGTCAACGGCCGTGTGCTCGACTCCTACCTCAGTGCGGGCCCGCTGCCCGGCACCGACATCGTGTGCTCGATCGTCGTCGCGTCCGTGCCCGTCACCCGGTCCGCGCTTGCCGACCTCGACCGGCTGCTGCTGCGACGCGTCGCCACCCACGGGGCGGCTCCGATCGTCCTCGCCGGCGACCCGGCCGTTGTCTGGACCGACCTCGCAGCTGAAGCCCCGGCACAGGACGGCCATGCCGCACCCGACGAGGTCGCCGACCTCACGCCTCTCCGCCGTCGGACCGTCCTCACACGAGTCGCCGGTCATGACGACCGGCTGCTCACCCTCGCCCTCACCATCAGTTCAGCGACCGATGCGTCGGCCGCACCGGGCGACGCCGACGCCGACACCGGGTCCGACATCGACGCACGAACCCGCATCGTCGACGCCGTCAGCGACGTCTTCGACGCCATGCTCAGCACCTTCCGCTGGCGTGACGCCGAAGGGCGCCTCGTCACCGACCGGCCCCTCGCCTGAACCCCCTCGACCGCCACAGAAAGCGACCTGCGCCATGACCGAAACCGACACCGATGCCACCACCGACTTCGACATCCTCATCGGGCACGACCCCGAGACCTGGGTGGCCCTTCCGACCTCTTGGCCGCATGACGGTCACCGCGCGCCGCGATCGTGGATCAAGGCGACCGTGCGTACCGTGGCCGAGCGGTCCGAGGTGTCGACCCGCGCCTCCCGGTCCTGGCTGACGGAGGTGCTCTCGGCCCTCGCGCGCTGGTCGCCCGAGGACGAACGCCGGTACCTCTACCTTCCGGACATCGCGACCCCTCCGTCGCTGCTGCGCGTCCAGTACGGGTTCGTCGAAGGCGATCGTGATGTCGCCCTCCGGGCCATGGTCTTCGACAGCGACGTGGCCGCGGTCGAGCCTCCCGTCGTCGAGCAGGCCGAGGCGAGCGGTCTCGGGCAGGGGCTCCGAGGCGTGCGGTACGCGGCCGTCGACGGCGACGCCGGCCTCCACGCCACGCTCGTCTACGCCTTCCGGGCCGAGCCGTACGACCTCCGCGTCACCTGCCAGGTCGGCGGGCCGGAGGGCGTCCTCGGCATGATCGACGAAGTCGACGTGTTCGTGGACGACATCAGCGTGGTGCCCGCCGCGTGAGGCTGAGCGTCACCGTCCTGCACGTCCCGACGGGCCACCGGGCGGACCGCTCGGTCCTGGTCGATCCGGACACCACCGTCGACGCCGTGGCGCGGCACCTCGCGTCGTCACTGGGTCACTCGGGTCACGCCCCGCCCGCTGAGCCCCGGAGCATCACGGTCGACGGGGTGCCGGTCGACCCGACCGCGCGCATGAGTTCGGGAGTCCTGCTCGACGGCGCCGTCGTCGGCTTCGGCGGCCCGGCGACGCACCTCCGTTCGCCTGCCGATCTGCCCACCATCCGCATCATCGGAGGCCGCGGGGCAGGGACGATCCACGTCGTCGACGTCGGGCTCGTCCACCTCGGAAGCGGTCCCGACGCAGGCGTGAGGCTGGACGACGTGCGGGTGCCGCCGATCGTCGCGACGATCGAACTCGACGGCGCCGGGCGCTTCACGCTGACCCCCACGGCCGACGCCTTCCCCGAGTCCGACGACGAGGCTCGCGGGCCACTCGTGCTCGTCGACCGCGTTCCCGTCCGAGGTACGGCCGCCGTGGACGAACACTGCGTCATCACCGTCGGCGACACCCTCCTCGCCGTCGCGCCGGCCGGGCACCCGTCCGCCGCGATCACCGTGAGCGAGGGGGGAGGCACCCTCGACCACGCACGCCCACCGCGCCTCCTGCCGGAACCGCCGACCACGACGTTCCGGTTCCCCGCCGAACCCCAACAGGGTGCGAAGCGGCCCCTGCCGATCGTCGCGGCGCTGGCGCCGATGCTGATGGCCGTCGTCATGGTCAGCGTGTTCGGGAACGTCGCCTTCCTCGCCTTCGGGCTCATGTCGCCGGTGGTCATGATGGGCAACCACCTCTACGACAAGCGCAACGGGAAGGTCTCGCACCGGCAACGCCTCGCCGACCATCAGGCCACGAAGGAGGCGGTGGCGGCGGATGCCGAGAGCGCCGTGCGGCAGCTGCAGCGCGAGTTGCGACACCTCAGTCCCGACGCCGCCACCGTGCTCGACATCGCCGCCCGGCGTCGCTCACGGTTGTGGGAACGCCGTCGTGACGATCCGGACCACCTGCGCGTCAGGATCGGCACGGCGGATCTGCCCTCGGGTGTCACCATCGAGGACCCGGCCGAACTCGAGCACCGTCGGACCGTCGCTCGCCCCGCGGTCGACGTGCCCGTCACCGTCGATCTGGCCGACCACGGGGTCGTCGGGGTGGCAGGACGATCCGAACACGCCAGACCTCTCGTCGCGTGGATGCTGGCTCAGCTCGCCGTCGCACAGAGCCCCCGCGACGTGCGGTTGGTCGTCCTGACCGAACACGCTGCGGGCGACGACTGGTCCTGGCTGGCCCATGTCCCCCATGCCCGTCCCGAGAACGGTCGTCCAGCCGCCGCCTGGGTCGGCAACGACGCCGAGACCGTCGCCCGCCGCATCGCCGAGCTCGGGGCCGAGATCGACTCCCGCCGGCGGGCGGTGCGGGAGTCGCAGGGGACCCTCCGTGCGGCCACCGACATCGTCCTCGTCGTCGACGGTGCGCGGCGGTTGCGGGCACTGCCCGGGCTCGTCCGCGTCCTGCGGGACGGGCCCTCCGTCGGCGTGTACGCCGTGTGCGTCGACGCCGAACGCCGATCCCTTCCCGAGGAGTGCGTCGCCGTCGTCACCTGCGGCCTCGCGCGGCATTCCCTCGACGTGCACCGCACCGCCGACGTGCGCGAGGTCAAGGCCGACCTGCTGCCCGCCGGTTGGTTCGAGGCCGTCGCCCGGGCCGTCGCCCCGGTGGTCGACGTCGACGACGGCGGCGGAACGGGCGGGCTCCCGGCGCGTTCCCGGCTGCTCGACGTGCTGCAGCTCGAACCCCCCACCGCCGAGGCCGTACTCGACCGATGGGCTCGCACGGGCCCCACGACCGAGGTCGTCATCGGAGAGAGCCTCGACGGCCCGTTCGCGTTCGACCTCCGCAGGGACGGTCCGCACGGTCTCGTGGCCGGCACGACCGGCTCCGGCAAGTCCGAGTTGCTGCAGAGCATGGTCGCGTCGCTCGCCGCCGCGAACACCCCCGAGTCGATGACGTTCGTCCTCGTCGACTACAAGGGTGGTGCCGCGTTCCGGGACTTCGCGCCGCTGCCCCACACCGTCGGGATGGTCACCGACCTCGACACGCACCTCGTGGAGCGGGCGTTGCACTCGCTCGGGGCCGAGCTGCGACGCCGCGAGCACCTCCTCGCCGACGCCGGAGCGAAGGACCTCGAGGACTACGTGGAGGGCGCGGTCGGTGCCGATGCGAGGCCTCCGTTGCCACGCCTCCTGATCGTGATCGACGAGTTCGCCAGCATGGTCCGCGAGTTGCCGGACTTCGTGACCGGCCTCGTCAACATCGCCCAGCGCGGGCGTTCTCTCGGAATCCACCTCGTGCTCGCGACGCAGCGGCCGACGGGCGTCGTCACCGGCGACATCAGGGCGAACACGAACCTGAGGATCGCCCTTCGCGTGACCGATGCAGGTGAGAGCAGCGACGTCATCGACGCGGGTGACGCGGCCGGCATCTCCAAGTCGACACCGGGTCGCGCCTTCGTCCGATTGGGGGCCAGTGCACTCGTCCCGTTCCAGGCAGGCCGTGTCGGTGGCCGACGCCCCGGGGCGGTGGCCGAGGTCGTGCCCGAGGTGTGGTCGAGTCCGCTCGACTGGCGGGACCTCGGGCGGGTCGTGGCCGAGCCGCCGCCACGGACGACGACCGAGTCCGTCGGTCGCACCGACCTGGCCGAGCTCGTCGATGCGCTCGCCGCGGCCTGCACCCGTCTCGGGATTCCTCGCCCCCATCGTCCGTGGCTCGACGCCTTGCCCGACAGGCTCGTGCTCGACGACCTGGCAGGGTCCCGGACGGGCTCGGACGTCGACGCGTGCGTCCCCGGCGACGTGGCCGTGCTCCCCTTCGGTCGGCAGGACTTCCCGGCCGAACAGCACCAGGCCCCGGCCGCGCTCGACCTGCAGACCCTGGGGCATCTCTTCGTCGTCGGCGCCCCGCGGACGGGACGCTCGCAGGTGCTCCGCACGGTCGCGGCCTCCCTCGCCGACCGGACGAGCTGCGCCGACGTGCACCTCTACGGCATCGACTGCGGCAGCGGTGCCCTGTTGCCGCTCGAGAGCCTTCCGCACGTCGGAGCCGTCGTCCAGCGGACCCAGCTCGACCGGGTCCGGCGCCTGCTGACGAAGCTCGTCGACGAGACCTACCGGCGGCAACAGGTGCTCGCAGCGGGAGGACATGCGGGAGCGGTCGAGCAGCGACGAGCCTCTCCCGAGGGGGACCGCCTGCCGCACCTGGTCGTCATGATCGACCGGTGGGAAGGGTTCACGGGCAGCTTCGCCGAGATCGAGCACGGCAAGCTCGTCGACCAGGTGGGGGTGCTCTTGCGTGAGGGTGCCGCGGTCGGGCTCCACGTGCTCGTCACGGGTGACCGGCAGCTCGTCGCGGGCCGGCTCGCCGCCCTGGTCGACGACAAGCTGCTCCTGCGCCTGACCGACCGGGCCGACTACGCCCTCGCCGGACTGAACGCGCGGGCCCTGCCCGACGTCCTGCCCCCGGGGCGGGGCTTCACCGCCGAGACCTCGATCGAGACGCAGGTCGCCTTGATCGATGCCGAGGCCACGGGGCAGGCGCAGGCCGAGGCGCTGAGACGGCGGGCGGCGTCGGCGGCTCACCGTGACCGTGATGTCCCTACCGCCCGTCGGCCCTTCCACGTCGACGAACTGGCGGGCCCCATCTCGTTCGACGACGCCTGGTCCCGCCGGGGAGCGGCTGACCCGGCGAGCGTCTTCGCCTTGATCGGGGTCGGTGGCGACGACCTCGTTCCGTGGGGTCCCGACCTCGCCGACGGCCCGGGCAGCTATGTCGTGACGGGCCCCCCGAAGAGCGGGCGCAGCACCGTCCTGGTTGCCGTCGTCCGGTCGCTCACGGCCCAGCGCATCGGAGTGGTCGTCGTCGCCCCACGGCGATCGCCGCTGCGGGCGCTCGAGGGGTTGCCCGGCGTGGTCGCGGTGATCACGACCCGGACCGTCGAGGAGGCCCTCCTCGCGCCCTTCTTCGCAGACGCCGACGGCCCTCGCGTGCTCGTCATCGACGACGGCGAACACCTCAAGGACTGCCCCGCGGGCGAGTGGCTCGCGGAGTTCCTCAGGTCGTGCCCCGACACCGGTCGCGCACTCGTCGTGGCCGGGACGACCGGCGAGGTGTTGTCCGGGTGGGCCGGCTGGCAGGTCGACGTGAGGAACAACCGGTGCGGCGCCGTGCTCAGCCCACAGCTGCCCAACGAAGGTGACCAGGTGGGGCTCCGGCTGACGAAGTCCGACCTCGCCGACCGGCCGACGCCCGGGTTCGCCCTCGTGGACGACGGCAGCGGTCGAGCCGTCCGGGTGCAGGTGCCCTTCGACCGGGCCGGGTGAGCCCGGGCCGCTTCGGGGCACCTGCACCCGGGGGCTCATCGCGCCTCGCCCAGGCCGAACGACGACAGGGCGTCGGTCTCGACGGCACGGCAGGCAGTCTCCGAGCCCAGGTCCGGGCGGCGCCTCCGAAGGTGCAGCGCACCTGCCGCCGTCACGAGCATCAAGCCGGTACCCATGACGCCGAGGGCGAGGAGCAACGGTTGCCCTCCACCGGTCGAACCGGTGAAGGCCAGCCTCGCCGGAGGCGCGGGGGCATCGACCGGCACCGGTTGTCGGACGGTCGTCATCTCGCTCCGGTAGACGGTGGTGTCGGCGAAGGCCGGCACGATCCTGCTGCCGTCCTCGGCGGCCGCCGACCCCTCCGACGAGAACAGGAAGACGTACGTGCCAGGTCGCTCGAGCGTGACGCAGGGCGTGGCGTAGGTGCCGTCCTCGCTGGTGGCCACCGTCTCGCGGGCCACGATCAGGTCCGGGTCGAGGCGGCCGATCGGTCCGAGGTCGCTTCCCACCTCGGGGGCCTCGGCGAACGGTCCGACGAGCACCGACTCGACGTCGACCCCTCCGGGGACGTCGGGGTGGAGGTCGACGACGGTGAGTTCGTCGCTGACGCAGGCACCAGGGTCGATCTCGGCGTCGGACACCACGGTCGAGATCGTCGGCGTCCAGGGCACGAACGTCGTCTCGGTCGCCGTGCCGAAGGGAGAGCGCCAGGAACCCACCCGGTCACGCCCCGCTTCGACCGGAGTGTCCGCAGGATCGATGGTCTCGACCCACGTGTAGTAACCGCCGGCGGGCAGCTCGCAGCCCGGCGTCGAGTAGGTGCCAGGACCGTCGATTACCTCGAGGGCGACCTCGCAGACCAGCGGTGCGTCGTCCGGCCACGCGACGGCCTCGACCACCGGAGCGAGGAAGGGCCCCAGCAGGCGGCTCCGCACCGTGACCGGTACGGGACGCCAGCTACCCGCGTCGTCGTATCGACCCCACTCGGACAGGAGCCCGTCTCCGGGCCGCACGCCGAGCGTCACCTGGTCGGTGACGACCGTCCCGGTCTCGGCCACGGTGTCGCTGGTGACGGTCGACACCGTGGGCTGGAACGGCAGGGGCGACAGCTGCTCGACACTCGCGGCTTCGGAGGCGGAGGCCGCGGCCCCGCCCGAGAAGAGGATCATCTGTGAGCCCGCGGGACTGTTCCCCACCGTGGTCACCCGTCCGTACGGCAGGTCGACGAACTCGACCGAGGCGTTCACGGTGACGTGGGCAGCATCACCGGTGGCGACGACGGACACGCTCTCGCCGTTGCGGACGACGGCCGTGGTCGAGCCGTCCGCGAACACGGCGCCGTCCAGGGTGACCGTGCCTGCATGTGTCGGTTCGAGGCTCGTCGGCCCGCCCGCCACACGGTCGACCGTGAGGTCGGGGCGGATCAGCCCGGTGCCGTCGTCCGAGAGTTCGACGGTGATCGATGCCGCGACGGATTTCGACGCGGCCGACGAGGCCTCGGCGAGCATCTGGTTCGCGCGTTCGAGCACGATCGGCCACCGCTCGTTGGCACGGCCGGCGTAGTACCGCTGCGTGTGGCCGTTCAGGCCGGTGATGGTCCAGACCGCGAGCTGTCCCGCGGCGGCCGTGTCGGCGTCGGTCGTGCCGCCCCAGGTGCGGGCGATGTACGCGAGCCGCGCGTGGTCGTCGGTCGAGACGCCGATCACGTCACCACCCGTGGTCGTGTCGTAGTGGTTGCCGACGGGCGAGCTCTTGCCGGCTTCGAGGCAGAACGCCTGGGTGCCGTCGTCGAGTCGGTAGGTGCCGAGCCACGAGACGTCGTCGCCACGCCAGAGGTGGCCCGGGCCGAGTCCCGTGCCGGTCACGGCGGCGGCCGGAGCGTGGCCGAGCAGCCCGACGGCGACGGAGAACAACAGGGCGAGGGCGAGCGCGAGGCGCCGTCTGGGGGGCCGGAGGGCCTTTGTTGGTGATGTCATGCACCGACGATCGGGCAGCCACCCCGGCTGCCGAGGCCGGCACCGCGCCTCCTGTGCACGGTTCCCGCTCACGCAGGCCAGGGGAGGAGCCGTGACGCGACGACGCCCCCGCCGCGAGGTGCGGCGGGGGCGTCGTCAGACGGTGGTGACCGAGGTCACTCGGTCTCGTCGAGGTCGATCTCGTCGCCCTCGAGGTCGTTCGAGGCGTACTCGGGCGAGCCCTCGCGGGGCGCGCCACCGGTGGGGCCGTCGTTGCCCTCGCCGACGCCGGGGAAGACCGTCTCGCCGGCCACGGCGTCGTTCGTCGCGATCTGCTCGGACTCGGCGAACTCGTCGGCCTGGTCGTAGGGCTGCTCGCCCGATGCTGCGGGGGTGTTGGTGTCGCTCATGATGCGTCCTCTCGAGAATGGTGCGGGGTGGTGGGGGAGCGGCTCAGGCCAGACCGAGTTGCTGCTTCATGCCGGCCTCGTCGGTGGCGCCCCAGCGCTCGACGAGCAGGCCGTCCTCGTCGAACCGGCCGACCTGGATGCCGCGCACGGTGAACGACTTGCCCGTGGGCTCCGCGCCCTGGAACGTGCCGGTGTGCGTGCCCGAGATCGTGAAGACGGCGGTGACGTTCTCGTCGTCGGCGACGAGGGTCTCGACCGCGAGGTCGGCGTCGGGGAAGGCCGCGAAGAACTCGGTCCAGAAGGCCTGGATGCCGGCGAGGCCGGCGGGTGCGTCGGGGGCCGGGTCGTGGTCGACGACGTCGGCGTGGAAACCTTCGCCGAGGCGGTCGATCTCACGGGCGGTCAGGATCTCGCCGAGGCGCTCCTGCGTGGCGAGGTTCTTTTCTTTCGACATGCGTGTCTCCGTCTTCTGGTTCTGTCGGGGTGTCTCTCGTCTACTCCCCAGGCGGCAGCGGGCCCCCGATGCTCACAGCAGACGCCCCGCTCGGCGTACCCCTGGGGTCGCCCGCTAGGCTGACCGCGGCCCATATGTCTTCATGTCGAGATGGCTCGATGTCGAGACGGATCATGGTGAGACGACGCAGCGATGCGGATTGGAAGAACAGCGTGGATCTTTTCGAGTACCAGGCCAGAGACCTGTTCGAGCAGTACGGCGTGCCCGTGCTGCCGGGCATCGTGGCCGACACCCCCGAGGAGGCGCGAGCGGCGTCCGAGAAGCTGGGTGGCGTCACCGTCGTGAAGGCCCAGGTCAAGGTCGGCGGCCGGGGCAAGGCCGGCGGCGTCAAGGTGGCGAAGACCCCGGACGACGCCGAGGCCGCGGCGAAGGACATCCTCGGGCTCGACATCAAGGGCCACGTCGTCAAGCGCGTCATGATCGCCGGCGGCGCCCAGATCGCCCGCGAGTTCTACTTCTCGGTGCTGCTCGACCGTGCCAACCGTTCGTACCTGTCGCTCTGCAGCGTCGAGGGCGGCATGGAGATCGAGCAGCTCGCCGTCGAGAAGCCCGACGCGTTGGCGCGCATCGAGGTCGACCCCCGCGCGGGCATCGACCTCGCGAAGGCCACCGAGATCGCGAAGGCCGGCGGGTTCCCCGACGAGCTCGTCGAGAAGGTCGCCCCCGTCCTGGTGAAGCTCTACGCCGTCTACGAGGGCGAGGACGCGACCCTCGTCGAGGTCAACCCGCTCGTGCTCACCGAGCAGGGCGACATCGTCGCCCTCGACGGCAAGGTCTCCATCGACGAGAACGCCGAGTTCCGTCACCCCGGCCACGCCGAGCTCGAGGACGCCGACGCGGCCGACCCGCTCGAGGCGAAGGCCAAGGCCGCCGGCCTCAACTACGTGAAGCTCGACGGCGAGGTCGGCATCATCGGCAACGGTGCGGGTCTCGTCATGTCGACGCTCGACGTCGTCGCGTACGCCGGCGAGGCGCACGGCGGCGTCAAGCCCGCCAACTTCCTCGACATCGGCGGCGGAGCGAGCGCCGAGGTCATGGCGGCGGGGCTCGACGTGATCCTGGGCGACGCCCAGGTCAAGAGCGTCTTCGTCAACGTCTTCGGTGGCATCACCGCCTGTGACGCGGTCGCCAACGGCATCGTCGCCGCCCTCGGCATCCTCGGCGACGCGGCCACCAAGCCGCTCGTCGTGCGACTCGACGGCAACAACGTCGACGAGGGTCGACGCATCCTGGCGGAGGCGGCCCACCCGCTGGTCACCGTCGTCGCGACCATGGACGAGGCTGCCGACAAGGCCGCCGAGCTGGCTTCGAAGTAAGGACTGCACAGAACAATGTCGATCTTCCTCAACAAGGACAGCAAGGTCATCGTCCAGGGCATCACCGGCGGCGAGGGCACCAAGCACACCGCACTCATGCTCAAGGCGGGCACGCAGGTCGTGGGCGGCGTGAACGCCCGCAAGGCCGGTACGACCGTCACCCACGGTGACGTCGAGCTCCCCGTCTTCGGCACCGTCACCGAGGCCGTCGCCGAGACCGGCGCGGACGTCTCGATCGTCTTCGTGCCGCCGGCGTTCGCCAAGGACGCCGTCGTCGAGGCCATCGAGGCCGAGGTGCCGCTCGTCGTCGTCATCACCGAGGGCATCCCCGTGCAGGACAGCGCCGAGTTCTGGGCGCTCGCCAAGGCCAAGGGCGGGACGACCCGCATCATCGGCCCGAACTGCCCCGGCATCATCACGCCCGGCGAGTCGCTGGTGGGCATCACGCCCGCCTCGATCTCGGGCTCGGGGCCCATCGGCCTGGTCTCGAAGTCGGGCACCCTGACCTACCAGATGATGTTCGAGCTGCGCGACCTCGGCTTCTCGACCGCCATCGGCATCGGTGGCGACCCGGTCATCGGCACGACGCACATCGACGCCCTCGAGGCGTTCGAGGCCGACCCCGACACCAAGGCGATCGTCATGATCGGCGAGATCGGCGGCGACGCCGAAGAGCGTGCCGCCGACTACATCAAGGCACACGTCACCAAGCCCGTCGTCGGCTACGTCGCGGGCTTCACCGCCCCCGAGGGCAAGACGATGGGTCACGCCGGTGCGATCGTGTCCGGCTCGGCCGGCACCGCCCAGGCGAAGAAAGAGGCGCTCGAAGCCGCCGGCGTCAAGGTCGGCAAGACGCCGAGCGAGACCGCGGCGCTGCTCCGCGAGGTCTACGCCTCCCTGTAGGGGCCGACCCGCGCCTCCTCGACGGGCGTGTTCGTCACCGCCGGTCGTCCTCGGACGCCGGTCACGACGGACACGCCCGTCGTCGTGCGTGCGGGCCGGCGGGTGCGGAGCGGCGTCGTCGTCGCGGGCGGCGGGGCAGCAGGCCGGCCCCGGTCGGCACCGGTACAGTCGCTCGCGATGAACCGCCCAGTCACCGCTCTCTTCTCCGCGCTCGAAGCCCTGCTCGTCGTGGCCATCGGCGTCGGCATCCCCCTCGTCGTGCTGACCTCGCTCTGGGCGTTCCAGTACGGCCTGCAGATCGACTGGGTCGTCTTCTGGCGCGCAGCCGTCGACTCGTGGCTCGTCGGGCACGGCGCCGACCTGACCGTCCAGCTCAGCGCCGACGCGGCCGCGGCGACCGGCATCCCCGGGGCGGACGCTCCCATCGTCGTCTCTCTGGCCGCGCTCGGCTTCGCCCTGCTCACGGTGCTGATGGGCGTCCGCGCGGGCCGCGCCGCGGCCGAGACCGCGCACCGCCTGACGGGCGTGCTCGTGACCATCGGCACCTTCGCCCTGCTGTCCCTCGCCCTGGCGGCCTCCGCGCAGCACGAGCTCGCACGCCCGTCGTTGTGGCAGGGCACGCTCCTGCCCGCGCTCGTGTACGCCGTGCCCGTCGTGGCCATGGCGGAGGTCACGCGCCGGCGTCGGGGCGAGGCCGCCGACCCGGTCACCGGTGCCGTGATCGGGCTCCTGTCGCGACTGCCCCGACAGGTGACCGGCATCGCGGCCGCCGGACTGCGGCTCGGGACCGTGGCCGCATCCGCCGTCCTGGCCGTGTCGGCCCTGATCGTCTCGGTGCTCATCGTGACGAACTACGCCCAGATCATCACCCTGTACGAAGGCGCGCACGGCGGGTTCCTCGGAGGGCTCGCGTTGACGCTCGGTCAACTCGCCCTGCTCCCCGACGTCGTCGTGTGGGCGGCGTCGTGGCTGGTCGGCCCCGGCTTCGCCATCGGCACCGGGTCGTCGATCTCGCCCCTGGGCACCGCCGTCGGCCCGATGCCCGCGATCCCCTTCCTCGGCGCCCTGCCCACCGCCGACCTGACGTTCGGTTTCGTCGGGCTGCTGGTCCCGGTCGTCGCCGCGTACGTCTGCGCGACCCTCCTGAGGCCGCGGCTGCAACGGATGCTCGCCGGGTACGGGGTCGACGACCTGGTCCGTCGCATCGTCGTCGCGGTCGTCGGCGGGCTCGTCGGGGGAGCGCTGCTCGGTCTGCTCGCCTGGGCGGCCTCCGGCTCGGCCGGGCCCGGACGCCTGACCGACGTCGGACCCGACCCGCTGCTGGTCGGCGGGTTCGCGGCGCTCGAGTTCGCCGTCGCCGGCGTGCTCGCGATGGTCGTGACGCCACCGAGGTTCGCGGGTGATCGAGCCGAGACGACGCCGGACGGCTTCGGCGCGAAGCGGCACGACGACCCGGTCGTCGACGACACCACGCCGACGGGCCCTGTGCCCGTGACCACCCTGCGGCGCGACGGCGACGACACCGAGCGCATCGAGGGCATCACGCGCTGACGCCGTCGTCCGACGGACCGCCGACCGCCCCCCCCGGTGCGCGCGCCCGGGCCGCTAGGCTTGCCGGGTGCTCAAGCTCGTGGTGCTCATCTCCGGTGGCGGCTCGAACCTCCGGGCTCTGCTCGAGGCCGCGAGCGACGCCGAGTACCCCGCCCGGGTGGTCGCCGTCGGCGCCGACCGCGAGGCCGACGGCTTCGAGCACGCCGAGCACTTCGGGGTGCCGACCTTCTCAGTCGCCTTCTCGAACTTCGCCGACCGTGCCGCCTGGGGTGACGAGCTGCTGGCCCAGATCGAGCAGTGGCAGCCCGACCTCGTCGTGCTCAGCGGTTTCATGCGACTCGTGCCGCCACGGGTCGTCGCCGCCCTGGCACCGAACCTGATCAACACGCACCCCGCCTACCTGCCCGAGTTCCCCGGCGCGCACGGCGTGCGCGACGCGCTCGCGGCGGGCGTCGAGCAGACGGGCGCGAGCGTCATCGTCGTCGACGAGGGCGTCGACAGCGGCCCGATCCTCGCCCAGCGTCGCATCCCCGTCCTGCCCGGCGACGACGAGTCGTCGCTGCACGACCGCATCAAGGTCGTCGAGCGCGAACTGCTCGTCCAGACCGTGCTCGACATCGCCAACGGAACGACCACCCTCGAACAGGAGCCCACCGCATGAGCGGCCACGCCATCGACCCCAGCCTCTACCGCGACCGTGACGCCGTGACCGTGCGTCGTGCCCTGATCAGCGTCAGCGACAAGACCGGCCTGCTCGACCTGGCCGCCGCCCTCTCGGCCTCCGGCGTCGAGATCGTGTCGACCGGCTCGACCGCCCAGACCATCCGGGACGCCGGCCACGCCGTCACCGAGGTCAGCAGCGTCACCGGGTTCCCCGAGTCGCTGGACGGCCGCGTCAAGACGCTGCACCCCGCGGTGCACGCCGGCATCCTCGCCGACCTGCGGCTCGAGTCGCACGAGGTGCAGCTGGCCGAACTCGACATCGCCGCGTTCGAGCTCGTCGTCGTCAACCTCTACCCGTTCGTCGAGACCGTCGCCTCGGGTGCCGACGTGCCGACCGTCATCGAGAACGTCGACATCGGGGGGCCCGCGATGGTCCGGGCCGCCGCGAAGAACCACGCCAACGTCGCGATCGTCGTCTCGCCGACGAACTACCCGCAGATCGAGAAGGCGCTCACGCTGGGGGGCACGACCCTCGCCCAGCGTCAGCGCCTGGCCGGCGAGGCCTTCGCCCACACGGCCGCGTACGACACGGCAGTCGCGGCGTACTTCGCCGCACACGTGGGTGTGCGCGCCGAGGCCGACGCGTCCGCCGCGGCGACCGGCGCCTCCTCGTCCGTCGTCGACGAGCAGGAGGCGCGGGCCGGCTTCGAGCCCACGGTCACCGTCTCGGCCGAGCTGCAGGACACCCTCCGCTACGGCGAGAACTCCCACCAGGCCGCCGCGATCTACGCGACGCCCGGGGCGCACGGCATCGCGCAGGCGACGCAGCTGCACGGCAAGGCGATGTCGTACAACAACTACGTCGACGCGGACGCGGCCCTGCGCGCCGCCTACGACTTCGACGAGCCCGCCGTCGCGATCATCAAGCACGCGAACCCGTGCGGCATCGCCGTGGCCTCGCCCGACGCCGTCGACGCCATCGCCGACGCGCACCAGCGGGCGCACGCGTGCGACCCCGTCTCCGCGTTCGGCGGCGTCATCGCAGCCAACCGCCCGGTGACCCGCGCCATGGCCGAGACCGTCGCGGACATCTTCACCGAGGTCGTCATCGCCCCGGCGTTCGAGCCCGAGGCCGTCGAGATCCTCAGCGCGAAGAAGAACATCCGCCTGCTGACCCTGCCCGCCGACTTCACCCGCGACGCGCGCGAGGTCAAGCAGATCTCGGGTGGCCTGCTCGTCCAGGACGCCGACCGGTTCGACGCGTTCACGTCCGACGGCTGGACGCTGGTGGCGGGTGACGAGGCCGACGCCTCGACGAGAGCCGACCTCGAGTTCGCCTGGAAGGCCTCGCGCGCCGTCAAGTCGAACGCGATCCTGCTCGCCTCGGGCGGCGCGTCCGTCGGGGTGGGCATGGGCCAGGTCAACCGCGTCGACTCGTGCCACCTCGCGGTCGACCGCGCCGGTGCACGTGCCGCCGGGTCGGTCGCGGCGTCCGACGCGTTCTTCCCCTTCGCCGACGGCCTGCAGGTGCTGCTCGACGCCGGCGTGGCCGCGGTCGTCCAGCCCGGCGGGTCGATCCGCGACGACGAGGTCGTGGCCGCGGCGAAGGCTGCCGGCGTGACCATGTACTTCACGGGCGAGCGCCACTTCTTCCACTAGGCCTTCGTCGCCCGGGGCCCCGGAGGCGCGCGTCGCGTCGTCCACGATTCCGAACCGTTCCGTCTTGCGGCGGAGTCGACGGCACGCATATCCTGTAAGGCTGCTCACAGCCGGTCGGACACGACCGCACGGACGGATGACGACACTCAGGAGGACATGATGACGACGACGACACTGACCACGGTGGGCACGGCCACCGACGGTGCTCGCGTGGGTCGCGCCTCCTCGGCGTCTCCGAGCCCGGCGCCGATCGTCTAGACGAGACGGTCCGCCGCCCACCGGCACCCCTCCGACACACCGCCCGCCGACGTCTCCGGGCGCGACCGCGGGGACCGCGCGTCCTCCCCGGACGGTCGCCGCACCACCTTCTCCACCACGGGTCACCGCTCCGTTCGGTCGCCCGTGCCAGATCACGACACTTGGATCACCCATGTCTCAGAAGTCCTCGTCCGCACGCCCGCCCGACCCGGCGAAGCGCCCCTCGACGGTGCAGTCGCTCGTGCGGCTCCACCCCTACGTCAAGCCGGCCCTGCCCCGCATCGTGCTGGGCATGGTCGCGGCCCTGCTCGCCGCCGTCGTCGCCCTGCTGATCCCCCTCGTCCTGCAACTGCTCGTCGACGGCCCCCTGTCGAGCGGGGACCGATCGCAGGTCTGGCCCGCGTTCGCCGTCGTGCTGGGCCTCGGAGTGGCCGAGGCGATCCTGATCGGTGCCCGCCGTCGCCTGGTGCTCACACCGAGCACGCACGTCGAGGCGACCATGCGCAACGCCCTCTACGCCAAGCTGCAAGACCTGCCGGTGTCGTTCCACGACCGTTGGCAGAGCGGTCAGCTGCTCAGCCGGTCGGTCAGCGACCTGAGCCTCATCCGCCGCTGGCTCGCGTTCGGCGTCGTGCTGCTCGTGGTCAACGTGCTCACGATCGTCGTCGGCTTCGTCGTCCTGTTCTCGTACAGCTGGGTGCTCGGCCTCGTCTTCCTCGTGGCGTCGCTGCCCGTGTTCTTCGTCAGCTTCGCGTTCGAGAAGCGCTACTCGGTCGTCGCCCGCCGCAGCCAGGACCAGGTCGGCGACCTGGCGACCAGCGTCGAGGAGAGCGTCCACGGCATCCGCGTGCTCAAGGCCTTCGGTCGCGGCAAGCACTCGCTGCGCGAGTTCGCCAAGCAGGCCGAGGACCTCCGTGGGACCGAGATCGAGAAGGCGAAGGCCATCTCGAAGCTGTGGCTCTGGCTGCTGCTCGTCCCCGACGTGGCCTTCGCGCTCTGTCTGCTCGGCGGCGTCTGGTTGGCCGCCGACGGCCAGCTGACCGTCGGCCAGCTGTTCGCCTTCTTCGCGACGGCGACCGTGCTGCGCTGGCCGGTCGAGTCGATCGGCTTCCTCCTGTCGATGACCTTCGACACCCGCACGGCCGTCGACCGCTACTTCGAGGTGATGGACAGCGAGAACACGGTGACCGACCCCGAGGACCCGGCGACGATCGCCGAACCCCACGGTCGACTCGAGTTCAAGGGCACGCACTTCCGGTACCAGGACTCGCCGGCCCAGTTCTCCGACCTCGTCAACGGGGTCGACCTCGTCGTCGAGCCCGGCGAGACGATGGCCCTCGTCGGTCTCACCGGTTCGGGCAAGACGACGCTCCTGTCGCTCGTGTCCCGGCTATACGACGTCACCGGCGGGCAGGTCCTGATCGACGGTGTCGACGTCCGCGACCTCAGCCGTGAAGAGCTCCGCCGTCACATCGGCATGGCCTTCGAGGACGCGACGCTGTTCAGTGCGTCCGTCCGTGACAACGTCCTGCTCGGTCGCCCCGACCTCGCCGACGACGCCGACGAGGCCGACCGGGTGATGCGCGAGGCACTCGAGATCGCGCAGGCCGACTTCGTCGAGCGGCTGCCCGAGGGCGTCGACACCCGCGTGGGTGAAGAGGGCCTCAGCCTGTCCGGCGGCCAGCGTCAGCGCCTCGCGCTGGCACGTGCCATCGCCGCGCGCCCGGCCGTGCTGGTGCTCGACGACCCGTTGTCGGCCCTCGACGTCGACACCGAGGCGCGGGTCGAGGCCGGTCTGCGACGCGTGCTCGCGTCCACGACCTCGCTGATCGTCGCGCACCGGCCGTCGACGGTGACCCTGGCCGACCGGGTCGCGCTGCTCCAGAACGGCACGGTCACCGCGGTGGGCCGGCACTCCGACCTCATCGCGAGCAACGAGCACTACCGCTACGTCATCTCGTCGCTCGACGACGACTCCACCACCACCCGAGAGGAGGTGCTCGCATGACCGACACGACACTCGAGGACGACCGTCCCGATCGTCCGGCGGTCGCCGACGGCCCCGTCGAGCGCGAGGCGTTGGACGGCCGCACGCCGGCCGAGAAGCGCGCCGAGCAGGGCTCGACGACGCAGGGCGTCCGCGGCGAGGAGCGCGAGAACTTCACCAAGGACGAGAGCAAGAGGCTCCGCCGTCGGTCGCTGCGCCTCCTCGGCTCGCTCGTGCACCCGCTGCGCTGGCGACTCGCGTTGATGGGCGTCGTCGTCGTGATCAGCACGGCCTCGCAGGTCGCGGGGCCGGCCCTGATCGCGATCGGCATCGACACCGCCCTGCCGGCCCTGATGGACGACCAGGACTGGGCACCGGCGATCCTCGTCGTGGTCGCCTACCTGGTGACCGGCGTGATCGGTGCGGTGCTGATGGCGCAGTACACGGTGCTGTCGGCGCGCATCAGCCAGGCGATCCTGTTCGACCTGCGCAAGCGGCTGTTCCTGCACACGCAGCGGCTCAGCCTCGAGTTCCACGAGACGTACACGTCGGGCCGCATCATCTCGCGCCAGACGAGCGACCTGGACTCGATCCGCGAGCTGCTCGACTCGGGCATCAACCAGCTCGTGTCGGGCCTGCTGTACATGGTCTTCACCGCCATCGCCCTGGTCGCGCTCGACCCGCAGAGCGGCCTCGTCCTCGCCGTCGCCCTCGTGCCGCTCGTCGCGTTGACCCGGTGGTTCCAGGTGCGCTCGCAGAAGCTGTTCCGGGCGACGCGCGTCACGAGCGCCCGCGTCATCGTGCACTTCGTCGAGACGATGACGGGCATGCGTGCCGTGCAGGCCTTCCGCAAGGAGGCGCGCAACGAGAAGGAGTACGCCGGTCACGTCGAGGACTACCGGCAGGCCAACTCGAAGGTGTTCACGTTGTTCGGCACCTTCGACCCGGGCCTGGTGCTCATCGGCAACGCGACCCTCGCGGCGGTCGTGCTGTTCGGCGGCTTCCGGGTGATCGACGGCTCGCTCGAGATCGGTGCCCTGCTGGCGGTGGCGCTGTACGCGAAGCGGTTCTTCGACCCGGCCGAAGAGATGGCCATGTTCTACAACGGCTACCAGTCGGCGTCGGCCGCGCTCGAGAAGATCTCGGGCGTGCTCGAGGAGCAGCCGAGCGTGCCCGACCCGACGCGCCCGGTCGACCTGTGGAACGCCAAGGGGCAGGTGCACTTCGACGACGTCGAGTTCGCCTACAACGCCGACACGGTCGTGCTGCCCGGCTTCGACCTCCACGTGCCGGCGGGGCAGACCATCGCCCTCGTCGGGTCGACAGGGGCCGGCAAGTCGACGTTGGCGAAGCTCATCTCGCGCTTCTACGACCCGACGCGCGGTGCCGTGACGCTCGACGGCGTCGACCTGCGCGACCTGCACCCGAAGGACCTCCGCCGCGCCATCGTCATGGTGACGCAGGAGGCGTACCTCTTCTCGGGTTCGGTGGCCGACAACATCTCGCTCGGCAAGCCCGACGCGACGCGCGACGAGATCGTGCGGGCGGCGAAGGCGGTCGGGGCGCACGAGTTCATCGAGGCCCTGCCCGACGGGTACGACACCGACGTGAACAAGCGCGGCGGCCGGGTGTCGGCCGGGCAACGCCAGTTGCTGTCGTTCGCCCGGGCGTTCATCGCGAACCCGAGCGTGCTGATCCTCGACGAGGCGACCGCGTCGCTCGACATCCCGTCCGAGCGCATGGTGCAAGAGGCCCTGCAGACGCTGCTCGCCGACCGCACCGCCGTCATCATCGCGCACCGCCTGTCGACGGTCGCGATCGCCGACCGGGTGCTCGTGATGGAGCACGGCAAGATCGTGGAGGACGGCACCCCCGACGACCTGATCGCGGGCACCGGCCGCTTCGCGCAGCTCCACGCCGCGTGGCGCGACTCGCTCGTGTGAGGCGGGGCCCGGACGGCGGGCCCCGCCCGCCGTCCGGGCTCGGCTAGCGTGGCCTCGATGACCGACGCGACGAGCTACCTGCAGGCCTACGACGAGCAACTCCGCACCGACGCCGAGACGCCGAGCGCGATCGCGGTCACCCGCCACGGTCCGTTGCGGCTCGTCACCTTCGCCGGTGGTCGCGGGTTCGTCACCTACAGCGACCTCGGCGACGCGGACGCCGACGCGGTGCGCGCGCTGGTGGCGGCCGCCGTCGAGCACTTCGACGCCGACGACGAGATCACCCGGATCGAGTGGAAGACCCGGGGGCACGACCGTGCCCCCGGGCTGCACGACGCACTCATGGCCTCGGGTTTCGAACCCGGCGAGCCCGAGTCGATCATGATCGGGCCGCTCGCCGCACTCGCGGGCCTCGGCGAGGTGCCCGAGGGCGTGACGGTGCGTCGGGTCGCCACCGAGGCGGACGTGCGGGCGATGAGTGCGATGGTCGACGAGGCGTTCGGCGAGGCGGTCGACGCGCGGATGGCCGACGCGCTGCTGTCCCGGTTGGGCCGTGGCGACGGCATGGAGCTCTGGGTCGCCGAGGTCGACGGCCGGATGGTCAGCGGAGGCCGGCTCGAACCCGTCCCCGGCACGGACTTCGTCGGCATCTGGGGCGGCGCCACGCTCGAGGCGTACCGCCACCGGGGCATCTACCGGGCGTTGACCGCGGCGCGCGCGCGTTCTGCCCTCGCGCAGGGCAAGACCCTCGTGCACAGCGACTCGACCGACGACTCGCGTCCGATCCTCGAGCGGTCGGGTCTGGTCGCCGTGTCGACGACGACCCCCTACGACCGGACGCGCTGAGGCGACCCGGGCGACGGCGGGCGGCGCCGGGGAAGGCGGGCGGTCGTGGACGACCGCCTCCGACGAACACGCCCGTCCCGGTGATGCCGGTGGTTCGTGGCGCAGTCGCTCAGGGACGGTGGGAGGCGCGCTCCAGATCGACGCGGAAGGTGCCCGACCGGCTCCACAGCAGAGGCGTGCCCTCGACGCGGTACTGCTCGAGGGCGCGCTGCTCGTGGTCGCGCGGGGCGTGGCCCGAGGCGCGGATCACCCGCCACCAGGGCAGGTCGGCCCCGGCGTACGCCATCACCTGGCCGACGGCACGGGAGGCCCGCGACCCGAGGGCGGCGGCGACCGACCCGTAGGTCATCACGCGGCCCGGCGGGATCGACTCGACGACGGCGACGACCTGCGAGACGAAGTCGTCGGGGGCGGGCGCGGGGCCGGGGGCCAGGTCGGGGTCGGGGTCGGGGTCGGGGCCGGGGTGCGGCGCGGGCTCGCCGCCGCGGGCGGAGGCGCCCGGGGTCACGACGTCGACCTCACGCGGTGCCGGCTCAGACCTGTGACGACGCCAGGGTCAGTCCCGCGACGTGCTCGCCGTAGGGCGTCTCGCCGATGACCTCGAAGCCGATGTGGTGGAAGAAGTCCTCGGGCCCGTCGTCACCCGGCTCGTAGATGACGGTGACCCGGTCGAAGCCGCGGCTGCGGGCCTCGTCGGCGAGGGCGTGCACGGCGAACCGGCCGATGCCCCGGCCCTGGGCGTCGGCCTCGACGTTGATGCGCCAGATGCAGCTGCGCAGCGCCTCGTCGTCGGCCTCGGCGTCGAAGTTGCCCATGATGAAGCCGACCACCGTGTCGTCGTCGTCGACCACGACGCGGGGCCAGGCGGTGGTCGGGTTGACGTACGCCTCGGCGATCGAGTGCGAGACGGGGGCGACGAACTGCTCTTGCCCCGGCTTGAGGGTGAGGTTGTTGGCCGCGACGACGGTGGCGGCGGACAGTTCTTCGAGGCGCAGTCCAGACATGCGTTCAGGGTAACGGGGCGTCCCGACGGGCACCACCGTCGGGCGGATGACCGGCGGTGGTGCGCGCGCGACCCCCCGACGTCGTGGATGATGACGAGAATGAACCGCGGGACGAACCTGCCGGCGATCGGCGGCTACAACCGGTCGGTCGTGCTCGACGCCATCCGGCGGGAGAGCGCGGGCCTCAGCCGGACCGAGATCGCCGGACGCACCGGACTCAGCCCCCAGGCCGTGACCAACGTCTCGCGCCGATTGATCGAGGCGGGGCTCATCCGCGAGAGCGGTACCGTCATCAGCGGTCCCGGCAAGCCCCGCACCATGCTGCAGCTCGAGTCCCGCGGGCGGTTCGCCGTGGGCGTGCACATCGACCCGGCCGTGCTGACGTTCGTCCTGCTCGACCTCGTCGGCACGGTCGTCGCCCACGCCCGAGAGTTGACGCCCTCCGCCAGCGAACCCGACGAGGTGGTGGCCCTGATGGCACGGGCCATCGACGGGCTGGTCGTCACGAGCGGCGTCGACCGCGACCTGCTGCTGGGGGTCGGCATCGCCTCGCCCGGCCCGGTCGACATCGAGCCGGGTCTCGTGCTCGACCCCCCGATGATGCCCCTCTGGCGGCACGTGCCGTTGCGTCGGGCGCTCAGCGAGGCGACCGGTCTGCCGGTGCTGCTCGAGAAGGACGTCACGGCCTGCGCGGTCGCCGAGCTCTGGCTCAGCGACGGAGGCGCGGGTGAGCGCAGCGACTTCGCCTTCGTCTACTACGGCACCGGTTACGGCACCGGGCTCGTGCTCGGCGGCGACGTGCTGCGCGGGGCCAGCGCGAACGCGGGGGACTCGGGGCACGTGATGGTCGACGACCACGGCCACCGATGCACCTGCGGGCGCATCGGCTGCGTCGGGGAGCTCATCACGCCGCACGCCCTCGTGCGGGAGGCCGCGGCCACGGGAGTGCTGCTCGAGGGGGACGTCTCGGACGAGGCGCTCGCCGAGGCGGCTCGCAGCGGGGACGACGTCGACATGCGCCGCATCGACGAGGCGTTCGGCGCCCTGGTCGGCAAGGCCGACCTGGGAGACGCGGGCGCCCTCGGGGTGCTGCACGGCGCGGGCCGACACCTCGCGCGCGCCCTCGTGACCATCGTCAACCTGCTCGACCTCGACGAGGTCGTCTTCGGCGGCCCGTTCTGGGCGCCGCTGTCGCGGCACGTCCTCGCGGTGCTGCCGGCCGCGCTCCGCGACGACCCGGCGCTGATCCCGAAGCACCCGATCCGGCTCGTCGAGTCGTCGATCGGCATCGACGTCGCGGCCGTCGGAGCCGCCTGCCTCGTGCTCGACCAGACGTTCTCGCCGCGACCCTCCGCCCTGCTGATCCGCGCCTGACGGGGCCGACCCGCGCCTCCTCGGGTCCCGACCCGCGCCTCCTGCGGTCGCGACCCGCGCCTCGCGGGGGCCCGACCCGCGCCTCCTCGGCTCGGGCGCCGTTACCGGACCGATGCGGGCCGACGTCTTGACACGAGTTACTCCATACGATGTAGTAATCGCATCGCGGTCGGGCAGAGCAGCCCGGCGCCGACGCGACTGGAGCAAAGGAGCACCATGTCACGCACGTTCACCTCGGTCCGGGGGCGCAAGCGCGCACTGGCCGTCGCCGCCGCAGCGGTCGCCACGGCCCTGCTGGCCTCGGGTTGCTCGGGGGGCGCCGGCAGCGGCGACTCCGACACCATCAAGGTCGCGTACCAGAAGTTCGGGACGTTCACGCAGATGGACGCCCACATGAAGGAGACCGCGAAGACCTTCGAGGCGGCCAACCCCGGCATGAAGGTCGAGTTCGTACCCATCGCGGCGCAGAACGACGACTACTTCACCAAGCTCGCGCTGATGAACCGGTCGGCGGCCACCGCGCCCGACGTCATGTACGAGGACACCTTCAAGGTCAAGAGCGACGCAGCCGCCGGCTACCTGCTGCCGCTCGACGAGTACACCGACGCGTGGGAGGACTGGGACGCGTTCTACGACAACGCCAAGGAGGCCGGCGTCGGCGAGGACGGCAAGACCTACGGCATCCCGATGGGCACCGACACCCGGGCGCTCTGGTACAACGAGGACCTCTTCGCGCAGGCCGGCCTGCCCGTGCCGTGGGAGCCGAAGACCTGGCAGGACGTGCTCGACGCGGCCGAGACGGTCAAGGCGAAGGTGCCCGACGTCGTCCCGCTCAACGTGTACTCGGGCAAGCCGCAGGGCGAGGGCGCGACCATGCAGGGCTTCGAGATGCTGCTGTACGGCACGCCGACCGGCACCCTGTACGACGACGAGACCGGCAAGTGGCTCACCGACTCGCAGGGCTTCGTCGACTCGCTCGGCTTCATCGAGGACGTCTACCAGGGCGGCATCGGACCGAAACCCGAGGAGGCGCTGGACACCAACATCGCCACCATCGTCGGAGGGGAATGGCTTCCGCAGGGCAAGCTCGCGATCGCCCTCGACGGCTCGTGGATGAGCGGCACCTGGCTGGAGACCGGCACCAACCCGTGGCCCGAGTGGAACGACGTGATGGGCCAGGCGCCGATGCCCACCCAGGACGGTGCGAAGCCGGGTGCGACGAGCATGTCGGGCGGCTGGACGCTGGCCGTCGGCTCGAAGACCAAGAACCCCGACAAGGCGTTCGAGTTCATCGCCGACGCCCTCGACAAGGACGGTTCGCAGAGCTACGACATCGCCGCCAGCCAGATCGCGGTGCGCAGCGACGTCGCCGAGGACCCCGAGTACGTCGGCAGCAACCCGACCTTCGAGTTCTTCTCGTCGATCGTGCCGGTGACGCACTTCCGTCCGGCGACCACCGACTACAGCCGCATCTCGAACGAGATCACCGTCGCGATGGAGGCCGTCATGACGGGCCAGCAGAGCCCCGAGGAGGCGGCCGCCGCCTTCGACGACCAGCTGGTCGGCATCGTCGGTGAGGACCAGACGCAGAAGGCGGGGGACTAGCCACATGGCGACCATCGCCCCCACCCCGGTCGGCCGTGAGAGCGGCCGACCGGGGGCCTCCGGGCCCGGCCCCGGGCCCCACGGCGAGAAGCCGGGTCGCCGGGCGGGGGCGTCGAAGGCGCGCGCCCTGCGCACCGGCGCCCGCACCCTGCCGCTCGTCCCGGCCTTCGTCCTGCTGGCCCTGTTCCTGCTGGGGCCCGTCATCTCGAGCTTCTACGGCTCGTTCACCGACGCGTCGCTGACCGGCTACGCCGCCGGCGGCTCGGAGTTCATCGGGTTCCGCAACTACACCGAGCTGTTCGCCGACCCGGACTTCCCGAAGTCGGTGCTGCTGACGCTCGCCTTCGTCTTCTTCTCGGCCGTGGTGGGCCAGAACGTCGTCGGCCTGGGGCTCGCGCTACTGATGCGGAACGGCCACAAGGTCGTGCGCTCGATCGTCGGCACGTTCGTCATCGCCGCGTGGGTGCTGCCCGAGATCGTCGCCGCCTTCGCGGCGTACGCGTTCTTCAACGACGCGGGCACGCTCAACACGGTCCTGTCGTGGTTCGGCATCACGGGCGCCAACTGGCTCTACGCGATGCCGATGCTCTCGGTGATCCTCGCCAACATCTGGCGTGGTGCCGCGTTCTCGATGCTCGTCTACTCGGCGGCGGTGCAGGAGGTGCCCCCCGAGATCACCGAGTCGGCGGAGGTCGACGGCGCCACCGGTTGGCAACGCCTGGTCTTCATCACGCTGCCGGTCATCCGACGGAGCATCTCGACCAACCTCATGCTGACCACGTTGCAGACGCTCTCGGTGTTCACCTTGATCTACGTGATGACCGGCGGCGGGCCCGGCGTCAACAGCACGACCCTGCCGATCCTGGCCTACCAGGAGGCGTTCCAGTTCTCGCAGCTCGGCTTCGGGACCGCCATCGCCACGATCATGCTGCTCGTCGGCGCGGTCTTCTCGATCATCTACATCAGAGCCCTCAAACCGGAGGTCGACTGACCATGGCCATGACCTCACCCAGCGGCCGCAGCATGAAGGCCGTCTCGAACGCCGTGCTGATCGTCATCGCGATCTGCTTCGCCGTCCCGCTCGCCTGGCTGCTGCTGGCCTCGTTCGACCCGTCGGCCACGCTGTCGGCGAAGGTGCCGTCGCAGTTCACGCTCGACAACTTCACCGCCGTGCTGACGCCCGAGATCTCGTTCGTCCCGCTCGCCAACAGCCTCATCGTGTCGGGCGGCTGCGCCCTGGTGACCGTCGTCGTGGCGATCCTCGCGGCGTACCCGCTCTCGCGGTACCGGATGCGAATCAACAAGCCGTTCCTCTACGGCATCCTCTTCGGCACCGGCCTGCCCATCACCGCGATGATGGTCCCCGTCTACAGCCTGTTCGTCTCGCTGAACCTGATCGACTCGATCGGCGGCACGGTGTTCTTCCTGGCCGCGACCAGCCTGCCGATGGCGATCTGGATGGCGAAGAACTTCATGGACTCGGTGCCGATCTCGCTCGAAGAGGCCGCGTGGACCGACGGGGCCTCGATGTTCTCGACCCTGACGCGCATCGTGGTGCCGCTCATGCGGCCGGGCATCGCCGTGGTGTTCATCTTCGTGTTCATCCAGGCCTGGGGGAACTTCTTCGTGCCGTTCGTCCTGCTTCTCAGCCCCGACAAGCAGCCGGCGGCCGTGAGCATCTTCAACTTCTTCGGGCAGTACGGCTCGGTGGCGTACGGCCAGCTGGCGGCGTTCTCGATCGTCTACTCGGTGCCCGTCATCGCGTTGTACGTCCTCGTCTCGCGGACCCTCGGCGGCTCGAACGCGCTGGCCGGCGCCGTGAAGGGGTGAGGCGCCTCCCCACCAGTGCCCCCGCCGCCCTCCCGGTCCACAGAACGACCCGCCCCACCGTGCGCCCCGGCGCGCCCGTCAGGAGACTGATCCCATGCACGACAACACCGTCCTCGTCGAGGCCCGCATCGACCGCTTCGTCCGCGACCGCATCACCCCGGCGGTCTACCGCCGGGCCGTCCCGCTGACGATCACGGCCTGGGAGGCGCCGGGTGAGCCGGTCCCCTTCGCCGAGGCCGTCTCGCAGACGTTCGAGCCGTTCGTCGTCGGCTCGCCGTGGAGCAGGCCGTGGGGCACCACGTGGTTCCACGTCACGGGGACGGTCCCCGACGACCTCGGCACCGACCCGGCGACCGCCCTCGAACTCGTCGTCGACCTGGGCTTCAGCATCAGGCAGCCCGGGTTCCAGGCCGAGGGCCTCGTCTGGCGACCCGACGGCACGATCGTCAAGGCCATCGAGCCGTACAACGGCTACGTGCCGCTGACGGCGATCGGCGCGGGCGTCACCCCGGGCAGCACGATCGACGTCTACGTCGAGGCCGCGTCGAACCCCGACATCGGTGGCGACGACTTCCACGGCGAGACACCGCTCGGCGACCCCGAGACCGCGGGCGTCGCCCCGATCTACGCCCTGCGCAGCATCGTGCTCGCCGAACGCGACGAGGTGGTCGCCGAACTCGACCGCGACGTCTGGACCCTCGTCGGGCTGATGCGCACCCTCGCGCTCACGTCGCCGCGACGGCACGAGATCCTGCGGGCGCTCGACCGGATGTGCGACGTCGTCGACCACGCGGACGTCGCGGGGACCGCGGCAGCCGGGCGTGCCGCGCTCGCCGACGTGCTCGCGGCACCGGCGAACGCGAGCGCGCACCGGGTCGTCGCGACCGGCCACGCGCACATCGACTCGGCCTGGCTCTGGCCCGTCCGCGAGACCCAGCGCAAGGTCGCCCGCACCTTCTCGAACGTCGTCGCCCTGATGGACGACGACCCCGAGTTCGTCTTCGCCGCGTCGAGCGCGCAGCAGTACGCCTGGCTGAAGGAGCGCTACCCCGAGCTCTACGCGCGGGTGCGCGAGAAGGTCGCCGAGGGGCGGTTCGTGCCCGTCGGCGGCATGTGGGTCGAGTCCGACACGAACATGCCCGGCGGCGAGGCCCTCGCCCGGCAGTTCGTCGCGGGCAAGGGATTCTTCCTCCGGGAGTTCGGCATCGACAACGACGAGGTGTGGCTGCCCGACTCGTTCGGCTACACCGGGGCGATGCCTCAGATCGCCCGAGCGGCCGGCGCCAGCTCGTTCTTCACCCAGAAGGAGTCCTGGAACGAGACCAACCGCATGCCGCACCACACGTTCCTCTGGGAGGGGATCGACGGCAGCCGCGTCTTCACGCACTTCCCGCCCGTCGACACGTACAACTCCGACCTCTCGCCGGCCGAGCTCGCCCACGCCGAGAGCGGCTACGCCGAGAAGGGGTTCTCGAACGTCTCGATCGTCCCGTTCGGCTGGGGTGACGGCGGCGGCGGCCCGACCCGCGAGATGATGGCGGCCGCGCGCCGGGCCGGCGACCTCGAGGGCTCGCCCCGCGTGACCGTCGGCACCCCCGCCTCCTTCTTCGCGCAGGCACGGGCCGAGCTGGCCGACCCGGCCGTGTGGTCGGGCGAGATGTACCTCGAGTTCCACCGCGGCACCTACACGTCGCAGGCCCGCACCAAGCAGGGCAACCGTCGCAGCGAACACCTGCTGCGCGAGGCCGAGCTGTGGAGCGCCACGGCGACCGCACGCGGCCTGCTCGACTACCCCTACGACGAGCTCGAAGAGATCTGGCACGTCGTGCTGCTCCAGCAGTTCCACGACATCCTGCCCGGGTCGTCGATCGCGTGGGTGCACCATGAGGCCGAGCGGCACTACGCGCGGGTCGCCGAGCAGCTCGAGGCGGTCATCGGTTCGGCCCAGCGGGCGCTGGCGGGGACGGGGTCGGCGACGACCACGTTCAACGCCGGGCCGGTCCCGTCGGCCGGGGTCGACGCCGCGGCCGGGTCGGCCGCGGGCCGGGCCCAGGAGGCGGGGGTCGGGTCGGTGGGACCGGTCGCCTCCGACGGCGGCTGGGTGCTCGACAACGGGTTCGTGCGTGCGGTGTTCGACGGTGACGGCCTGGTCGCCTCGCTCGTCGACGCCACGTCGGGACGCGACCTCGTCGCCCCGGGCGCACGGCTCGGGCTGCTGCAGCTCTTCCGCGACACCCCCAACCAGTGGGACGCCTGGGACGTCGACCAGGCGTACAAGAACGTCCGCACCGACCTGGTCGAGGCCGAGTCGGTCGTCGTCGACGGCGGCGCGCTCGTCGTCACCCGCCGCATCGGCGACTCGACCATCGTGCAGCGCTGGTGGCTCGACGACGACGAGGGCGAACTGCACGTGCAGACCGAGGTCGACTGGCACGAACGGCAGAAGCTGCTCAAGCTGGCGTTCCCGCTCGACGTGCACGCCGACCGGGCGGCCTCCGAGGTGCAGTTCGGTCACGTGCAGCGCCCGACCCACCAGAACACGTCGTGGGACTTCGCCCGGTTCGAGACCGTCGCGCACCGCTGGGTGCACGTCGCCGAGCCCGGCTTCGGCGTGGCCGTGGCGAACGATGCGACGTACGGCCACGACATCACGCGGAGCACCCGCGACACGGCCGAGGGCGGCGACGGCGGCACGACGACGCTCGTGCGCCAGTCGCTGCTGCGGGCACCGACGTTCCCCGACCCGCACGCCGACCAGGGGCGGCACGTGCTGCGCTCGTCCGTGCGGGTCGCGCCCGACGTGCTCGACGCCGCGACCGCGGGCTACCGCATGAACCTGCCCGTCCGACGGGTCGAGGGGTCGTCGGGCGCCAGGGTCGCTCCGCTGGTGTCGTCGTCGTCGCCGGCCGTGCTGGTCGAGGCGGTCAAGCTGGCCGAGGACCGGTCAGGCGACCTGATCGTGCGGCTCTACGAGGCTCGCGGTGCTCGGGCGGCCACCACCGTCACGGTCGACGCCGACAGCGGGTTCGGCGAGGCGTGGCGCACCGACCTCATCGAGCGCGAGTTGGCGTCGGGCACGGCCGGGGCCGGTCGGTGGGCGTCGGGCTCCGCGGTCGAGTTGACGCTGCGCCCGTTCGAGATCGTGACGCTGCGGGTGGCCCGGGCGTAGCGCAGCACCTGCGGGCACTGCACCGCGAGATGGTCACAGCGCCAGGTTCTCTCCTGGAGCTGTCACCATCTCGTGGCCGTGCGGCGCTGCGGCGCTGCGGCGGTACGGCGCTGCGGCGGCGTGGCGGGCAGGGCCGTGGTGGCGGTCAGAGGGCGGCGGCGACGGCCGTCGCGGGTCCGCGGGCGCCGATCGTCGCGGCACCGACGGCCGCCACCGGGAACCCCGGCGGCAGCAGCTCGATGCGCGACGACAGCTCGAGCGAGGCGAGGAACGGCGACCCCGCCGCCCACCGGTCGAGCACCCCGGCGACGTCGTCGAGCAGGGGGCGACCCAGGTTGCTGAGCCCGCCGCCGATCACGACGGAGTCCACGTCGGTCGTCAGGACGAGGAGGCGCACCGCGGCCGCCACCCCTGCCGCGAGGTCGGCACGCACGCGGACGGCCTCGGGGTCGCCGGCGTCGGCCGCCGCGAACAGCGCCACGGCCGGGTACGCCCCCTCGGTCGGCCAGTGACGGGACACCGCGGCGCCGGCCGCGACGGTCTCGAGGCAGCCGCGCTGCCCGCAGGGGCAGAGCTCGCCCCCGGGGTCGACGGGGACGTGACCGATCTCGCCCGAGACGCCCCGCGAGCCGCGCCAGAGTTCGCCGTCGACGACGAGGCCCGCAGCGAGGCCGGTGCCGAGGTTGAGGTAGCCGACGGACCCCGACAGCGACATGGCGAGGTACGCGCCGAGCGCGGCCGCGTTGACGTCGTTCTCGACCCGGACCGGGACCCCGAGCCGGGCGCTCAGCGTCGGCCCCACGGCGACGTCGTCGAAGCCGATGTTCACGGCGTGCCGCACGCGACCCGTCGTGCCGTCGACGAGGCCGGGGATGCCGACGCCGACCGACTCGAAGGCCTCGACGGCGACGCCGGAGCGGTCCGCCAACGAGGCGACCGCCGTGGCCGCGTTCGTCAGCACGGCATCGGGGCCGAACCCCGTGGGCAGGCGGAGGCGATGGACGGGGGCTCCGGACCCGTCGACGACGACCGCGTCGATCTTGGTGCCGCCGATGTCGAGGCCGACCCTCACGGCCACTCCGTCGACCCGGCTGCGGACGGTCCCGCCGGCGCACCGCCGACGGCGCCGTGAGGCGCGGCGACGGACACGGTGGCGAGCGTGGACATGTTTGTTAGTAAAGCTTACGAACCTGGTCGCGGCAAGGGGGCGCGGCCCGTGGGTCGCCGTGTTTCGGGTGTTGACCGCCGGTGTTTCGTGTGCGTAAACTCGCCGCCACGCACCTTGACACGTGTTTGTAAGGCCCATTTACTAACGGCACGCCACCACGGCGGCGCCATCCGGCACCGCTGCCGACGGGCCCTCTCACCGGGTCCGAGGTCGGCGACGACGCCGAGACGAGAGGACGCGCCCGTGACCAGCACGACGATCACCCGGCAGCAGCAGCCGCCGGTCCGCGCCCACAACCGGTCCCTCCTCCTGCAGGCCCTGTACCGCGACGGCTCCATGAGTCGAGCCGACCTCGCGCGTCGCTCGGGTCTGACGCGCCCCACCGTCTCCGCCCTCGTCGCCGAACTCATCGACGACGGCATCGCCCGCGAGCTCGGCGTCCGTGACGACGCGCGGGTCGGCAAGCCGGCGACGCTCGTCGGCATCGAGTCGGACGCCTTCCACATCGTCACGGTCGACCTGTCGAGTGCCGAGCGTTTCGTCGGGGCCGTCGTCGACCTGCGGGGCGGGGTCGTCGAGCGCGCCGGGGTCGAACTCGACGGGGCCGTCGGCGAGGCCGCCGTGAGCCTGGTCGAGCGGCTCGTCGACGACCTCGCCTCGCGGACGACCCGCCGGCTGCTCGGGGTCGGCGTCGCGACCCCCGGCATCGTCGACCACGACGGCGTCGTGCGCACGGCCGTCCACCTCGGTTGGTACGACCTCCCGCTGCGGTCCCGACTGTCGGCCCGCACCGGTCTGCCCGTCCACGTGGGCAACGACTCCAACGCCGCGGCGATGGGCATCCGCACCTTCGGCGAAGAGGTCGGGAACGATGTGACCGGGCGGGGCGTGACCGGGCGGGGCGCGACCGGGCGGGGCGCGACCGGACCGGGCGCGACCGGACCGGCTGCAGCCGGGCAGAGCGGCGACGGGCGATCCCCGGCGGGCCAGAGCCTCATCGTCGTCACGATCGACCACGGTGTCGGGGTCGGACTGATCGTCGCCGGTGCGCTCGTCGAGGGCGACCAGTTCTCGGCCGGCGAGATCGGGCACGTGACGGTCGACGAGAACGGCGACGTGTGCGCGTGCGGTCGACGCGGCTGCCTCGAGGAGGCCATCGCCGCCCCGCAGCTGAGGGCGCGCCTCCGACAGCACGACGAGGGATCGCGCGGCGCCGTCCTCCACGAGGCCGGTCGCGCGCTCGGCCTGGTGCTCGCCCCCATCGTCAGCGCGCTCAACATCGACGAGGTCGTGCTGTCGGGCCCGGCCGACCTGGTCGAGGGCGCGATGCTGCGCGCAGCCCGCGAGACCGTCCGGCAGCGCACGCTGTCCGCCGTCAGCAACGGCCTGACGATGCGGATCGCGGGCAGCGGCACCGACCTCGCCCTGCGAGGCGCCGCGTCGTTCGTGCTGCAGGCCGAACTGGGGCTGACGTGAGCCCGGCGTCGGCCCGCCCGGCGTCGACCCGCCCGGTGCCCGGCTCGCCCGGGGCGACCGCCCCACCACAGACCTCGGGGGTCCACCCCCGGAGGCGGCGAGGGCCTCGGCCCGTGCCGCATTCCCGACCCGACGCTTGTGCGAGCGCGGGCCGGGACCACAGCGATGCGGCATCCCCGCTTCGAGAACGAGGAGATGAAATTGCGAATCCAACGCTACACGGCGGTCGGGGCCCTGGGGCTGGCCGCGGCACTCGCCCTGTCCGCCTGCTCGAGCTCGGGCACGGGCGGCAGCTCGTCCGACGAACCCCAGGCCGTGCCCACCACCAAGGGTGACGGCAAGACCCTGACGGTCTGGGTGATGACGGGCGACTACACGCCCGAGACCATCGATGCCGTCAACGAGGAGTTCACGAAGCAGACGGGCGCCGACGTCGACGTCCAGATCCAGCAGTGGGATGGCATCACCACCAAGATCAGCACGGCACTCGCCACGAGCACCCCACCCGACGTGCTCGACCTCGGCAACACGCAGGTCGCCAGCTACGCGGCCAACGGTGCACTCCTCGACCTGACGGCGTACCGCGACGACCTCGAGCAGGGTCAGACCTGGTTGACGGGTCTCGAGGAGCCCGCGACCGTCGACGACTCGCTCTACGCCGTGCCCGGCTTCGCCGGTGCCCGCGCCGTCATCTACAACAAGACGATGTGGGCCGAGGCCGGCGTGACCGAGGCGCCCACCACCTACGACGAGCTCACCGCCGACCTCGACAAGGTGAAGGCCGCGAACACGGCGTCCGACTTCTCGGCGTTCTACCTGCCCGGCCAGTACTGGTACGCGGGCATGCAGTTCGTCTGGGACGCCGGCGGAGAGATCGCCACGTCGAGCGACGGCACCTGGAAGGCGGGCCTGGCGAGCGACGAGGCGCAGCAGGGACTGGCCGACTTCACCGAGTTCCAGAACGCCTACTCGTCGCCCGCCTCGCAGACCCTCGACACCGACGCCCCCGACCAGACGCAGGTCTTCGCGGACGGCAAGACGGCGACGATCCTGCACACCAACGGCTCGATCGACCTGATCCAGAAGGCCAACCCCGCCCTGACCGACGACGACTTCGGAACGTTCCCGATGCCGGGCAAGTCGGGCGAGACGCAGCCGGTCATGCTCGGCGGCTCGGACTGGGGAATCGCGGCCAAGAGCCAGAACTCCGACCTGGCCCTGCAGTGGACCAAGATCGCCACGAGCCCGGACATCCAGAGCGAGTGGGTCGTGGGCAACGACGGCTGGATCCCGAACAGCGAGGAGGGCATCGAGGCGGCCGGCAGCGTGGTGACGCCGATCCAGAAGGGCTTCTTCGATGCCGCGCTCAACTCGAAGGCCACCCCCGCCAGCGCGAACTGGGCGGCCCTCGAGGGCGACAAGAGCATCAACCAGCTCTTCTCCTCGGTGGTCTCGGGCTCGAAGTCGCCCGAGGCGGCCGCGAAGTCCTTCGACGAGGCCACCGACGAGGCGCTGAACGACTAGCACCGAGCCCTCGGCAGCACCCCGGGGGCGTCACGCGACCACCTGATCGCGCGACGCTCCCGCCCCCTCGACCCGCACCTCCTGGACTCGAACCGAAAGAGGAACCGTGGCCCTCTCGATCGCCCCCGGTCTCACCGAGACCCCGCCCGGCGCGGCACCCGACCAGAAGGGCGGCCGGCGCCCGAAGGCCGGACGGAAGGCCCCGGTGCGCCCCGGCGGGAAGCGCCAGCTCGCTCCGCTCTGGCTGCTGTCGCCCGCGGGCATCGTGTTGCTCGCCGTGACCGTCGCGCCCATCGTGTTCCTGGTCTTCACGTCGTTCACCGACTACGACCAACGCTCGCTCTTCACCGGCGCGTACGACTCGGTCGGCGTGCAGCAGTACGCGACCCTGCTGGCCGACACCGACTTCTGGTGGTCGCTCGTCCGCACCCTGGTCTTCACGGCCGCGATGGTCGGCGGCAGCGTCCTGATCGGCACGGGCGTCTCGCACCTGCTGACCCGGCTCGGCACGCCGATGCGCTACACGGTGACCGTCGTGCTGATCCTCGCCTGGGCGATGCCCAACGTGGCGTCGTCGATCGTCTGGAAGTGGCTGTTCCAGCCCGGCTACGGCGTCGTGAACTGGCTGTTGACCCGGACCGGCCTGGTGGGCGACATGACCAACGTCGACTGGTCGAACGACGCGGCCCTCGCCTACACGAGCATCTGGCTGCTGATCGTGTGGCAGGCCGTGCCCTTCATCGCGCTGACCATGTACGCCGCCGAGACGCAGATCCCGCTCGAGTACAAAGAGGCCGCGCGGCTCGACGGGGCGAGCGAGTGGCGCGTGTACCGCACCGTCACCCTGGTCTTCCTCAAGCCGACGCTACTGCTGATCACGATCCTGTCGATCATCTGGGACTTCAACGTCTTCAACCAGATCTGGCTCGTCTCGGCCGGCGGCCCCGACGACGCCACCTCGACCCTCGGCGTCTTCACCTACGTCACCGCGTTCGTCGGCTTCGACATCGGGCAGGGTGCCGCCATCTCGGTGGTCACCACCCTGCTGCTCGTCGTGTTGACCGCGTTCTACGTCCGCAACCTCGTCCGATCCGGAGAAGACCTGTGACCACGACCGCACCCGCCGGCGTCGGCACCACGACGACCGAGACCGTCGCGCGCGACGAGAGAAGCAAGGAGGCGCGCTCGGGCCACGGCACCGGCCGCCCGTCGCCCGCCCGCCCGACCCGTCGCCGCCGGAAGCCCCGCTGGGTCAGCAACGCGATCGCGATCGTCTTCAGCCTCGTGTGGCTGTTCCCCGTCTACTGGATGGTCAACACGGCGTTCAAGCCACGCCCCGAGGTGATGACGGCCACCCCGCTGTTCTGGCCGCAGAACCCGACCCTCGACAACTTCGTCGTCGCGGTGACGCAGTCCGACTTCTTCACGAACCTGCGCAACAGCGTGATCGTCGTGGTCGGGGCCGTCGTCTTCTCGATCGTGCTCGGACTGTTCGCCTCGGCCGCCCTGTCGCGGTTCCGGTTCCGGGGGCGGCGCACGATCATGGTGTTCATCCTGATCGTCCAGATGCTGCCGGCCACGGCCCTGTTGATCCCGCAGTTCCTGATCTTTAACAGCCTCGGGCTGCTCGGCACCTACGGCGGGCTCATCCTGGCGTACGTCGCGTCGACGCTGCCCTTCTCGATCTGGGTGATGCGCGGGTTCTTCCTGGCGATCCCGGTCGAGGTCGAGGAGGCCGCGCAACTCGACGGCGCGAGCACCTGGCAGGTGCTGACGCGGATCATGTTCCCGCTCGTGCTGCCCGGCATGATCGCGACGAGCATCTTCGCCTTCATCGCGGCGTGGAACGACTACCTCGTGGCCTACACGTTCATGAAGGACCAGTCGATGTACACGCTGCCGGTCTGGCTGGCCTCGTTCAGCACGCCGACCAGCGGCACCGACTTCGGCGGACAGATGGCGGCCTCGGTGCTGTTCTCCCTGCCGGTCGTCGTCTTCTTCATGATCATCCAACGCAACCTGGTGACCGGCATGTCCGCCGGCGCCGTGAAGGGCTGACCCCGTGACGACCGACTCCTCGACCCCCTCGACCACCATGCGGGCCGGCACCGCGACCCCCGAGACCGCACCGGTCGCGATCGTGCCGCGTCCTGCCCGGTTGACCCGCGCCTCCGGGGCGTTCCGGCTCGACTCCGCGACGCGCGTCTCGGCGCCCGACGAGTTGGCCGGCGTCGTCGCCTGGCTGCAGCAGGCGCTGCGCCCCGCGACCGGCCTGCCGCTCCGCGAGGGCAGCGCCGACGGGACCGGCATCTCGTTCGACCTGGACGCCTCGCTCGGTGCCGAGGCCTACCGGCTGGAGGCGCGACCCGCGGGGGTGCGCATCACCGGTGGCGACGCGGCCGGCGCGTTCCACGGGGCGCAGGTGCTGCGACAGCTGCTGCCCGCGGCCGCGTACCGGACGGCCCTCGTGCCCGGGGTCGACTGGGTCGTGCCCGCCGTCGACGTCGAGGACCGACCACGCTTCGGCTGGCGCGGCACGCACCTCGACGTCGCCCGGCACTTCCTGCCCAAGCGCGACGTCCTGCGGTTCGTCGACCTCATGGCCCTGCACCGGCTCAACACGCTGCACTGGCACCTCACCGAGGACCAGGGCTGGCGCATCGAGATCACGAAGTACCCGCGCCTGACCTCGGTCGGCGCGTGGCGGGGGTCGTCGCAGGTGGGGGCGGGGCCGGACGCGACCCAGGACGGCCGACCGCACGGCGGCTTCTACACGCAGGACGACATCCGCGAGGTGGTCGCCTACGCCGCGGCCCGCCACATCACGGTCGTGCCCGAGGTCGACGTGCCCGGCCACTCGATGGCGGCGATCACGGCGTACCCGCACCTCGGCGTCGGCGCCGTCGAGGTCGGCGGGACGCCCGTGGCGGCGCCCCGGCAGATCGCCGTGGGGACCCAGTGGGGCATCTTCGAGGACGTCCTCAACACCGAGCAGACGACCGTCGACTTCTACACCGACGTGCTCGACGAGGTGATGGAGCTCTTCCCGGGCACCTGGATCGGCATCGGCGGCGACGAGTGCCCCAAGGCGCAGTGGCGGGCCGACCCGCGCACGCAGGAGCTCATGCGGGACCGCGGCCTCGCCGACGAGGAGGAGCTGCAGGCGTGGTTCATCGGGCGGCTCGACGCGCACCTCACCGCGGCCGGGCGCCGCACCTTCGGGTGGGACGAGATCCTCGAGGGGAACGCCACGATGTCACCCGGCGCGACGGTCGCGTCGTGGCGGGGCATGACCGGCGCGATCACGGCGGCACGACGCGGCTACGACGTCGTGGCGTGTCCCGACGACCAGGTCTACCTCGACTACCGGCAGTCGGACGGGCCCGACGAGCCGATCCCGGTGTCGATCCCGCTCACCCTGGCCGACGTGTTCGCGTTCGAACCGGTGCCCGCGCAGCTCACCGAGGACGAGGCCCGTCACGTGCTCGGAGGCCAGGCCAACATCTGGACCGAGCACATGGACTCGCCCCGCACCGTCGACTTCTTCGCGTTCCCCCGGTTGTGCGCCGTCGCCGAGGCGCTGTGGACGACCGAACCGCGGGACTTCGACGACTTCTCCACACGGCTGGCCGTGCACCTCGGACGCCTCGACGCCCTCGGCGTCGAGTACCGGCGGGAGTCGGGGCCGCTACCGTGGCAGCAGCGTCCGGGCGTGCCCGGACGGCCGGCCTCACGCGAAGAACGCGAGGCGTACATCGCGTCGGTCGTGGCCAACATCGTCTGACGCCTCGGCAGCAAGGAGCCCCATGGAGATCGTCATCGTCCGCGACGCCGACGAGGTCGGCCGTGTCGCCGCCCTCAAGATCGCGTCCGTCGTCCAGCGCGACCCCGAGGCCGTGCTGGGCCTCGCGACCGGGTCGTCGCCCACCGGCATCTACGCGTCGCTCGCGGCCCGGGTCGCGGCGGGCGAGCTCGACTTCGGCCGCGCCTCCGGGTTCGCGCTCGACGAGTACGTCGGCATCCCGCTCGAGCACCCCGAGAGCTACGCCTCGGTGATCGAGCGCGACGTCGTCGTGCCCCTGGGCATGGACGCGTCGAAGGTCCACGTGCCCGACGGGCGGGCGTCCGACGTCGAGGCCGCGGTCGTCGAGTACGAGCGGGCCATCGCCGACGCGGGCGGCATCGACATCCAGATCCTCGGCATCGGGGCGAACGGGCACATCGGCTTCAACGAGCCCACCTCGTCCTTCGCGTCGCGCACCCGCATCAAGACGCTCGCCCCGCAGACCCGGGCCGACAACGCCCGGTTCTTCGACGACCCGTCGCAGGTGCCCACGCACTGCCTGACGCAGGGGCTCGGCACCATCCTCGACGCGCACGAGGTCGTGCTCGTGGCGCAGGGGTCGTCGAAGGCGTCGGCGGTCGCGGGCATGGTCGAGGGGCCGCTCGGCGCGATGTGCCCCGGCAGCGCGTTGCAGTTGCACCGGCACGCCACGATCGTCGTCGACGAAGCCGCGGCGTCGCTGCTGCAGCTGGCGGACTACTACCGCTACACCTACGCGAACAAGCCCGTGTGGCAGCGCTTCGAGTAGCGCACCCGTCCTGGCGACGACCGCGGTGCTCCCGTGACGGCGGCGGCGTCAGCGTGACGACGGCGTCCTAGTGGCGACGCTGGTGCTCGCGGGCGGGACGGTCTGGGACGGGTCCGGAGGCGCGGGTCGCGTCGCGGACGTCGTCGTGCGCGACGGCGTGGTCGCGGCCGTGGGGCCCGGGGCCGCGGCGTCCGTGGGCGACGGTCGCCGCGCCTGCTCGTCCGGGGTGCCGGCCGGGGTCGAGGTGGTCGACGCGAGCGGACTCGACGTGCTGCCGGGGTTCGTCGACGTGCACGCGCACGACGACGCCGCGTTGTTCCGCCCGGGAGGGGTCGCGCCCAAGACCGGGCAGGGCGTGACGACCACGATCGTCGGCAACTGCGGCCAGGGCGCCGCACCGTCGCCGTCCGACGCGCGGGACCGATCGCTCGAGGACTACTCGCGGCCGGTGCTCGGCGGGTTCCCTGCGCGACGATGGGCGACGTTCGCCGACTACGTGCGGACGCTGGCCGAGGGCGACGCCGACGGGACGTTCGGCCTGCACGCCGCGACCCTCGTCCCGCACGCCCCGCTGCGGGCGGGCGTGCTCGGCTTCGACCGCCGACCGGCCGACGGCGCCCAGCGGTCGCTCATCGCGGCGTCGGTGGGCGAGGCGCTCGACGCCGGGGCGCTCGGCGTCTCGCTCGGCCTCATGTACGCGCCCGGTGACGCCGCCGACCGGCCCGAACTCGTCGCGCTGGCCCGGGAGTGCGCGGTGCGGGGCAAGCTGCTGGTCGCCCACGTCCGCAACGAGGCCGACGGACTCCGCGACTCGATCGACGAGCTGGCGTCGCTGGGGCGCGAGACCAGGGCCGCCGTCCACGTCAGCCACCTCAAGGTGACCGGGCCGCGGAACGTCGGCGGCATGCCCGCGATCGTCGAGCACCTCGACGCCCTGCGCGACGACGGTGTCGACGTCAGCGCCGACGTCTACCCCTACGACGCGGGCAGCACGACGGTCGCGTCGCTGTTCCCGCCGGCCACGGCCGACCACGGGGTCGAGAGCCTGCTCGAGGCGCTCCGACCCGGCACGCGCTCGCGGCGGCAGGTGCTCGACGGGTTGCTCGAACCCTGGGCCGGCTCGACGCTCGAGAACCAGTACGCCGCGATCGGCCCCGAGCGGATCTCGGTGGCGGGGTTCACGCGACCCGAGCACACGGGCTTCGAGGGGCGGCCGCTCGCCGAGATCGCCGAGGCGGTCGGTGCCGATCCGCGCGAGGTGCTCGCCGACCTCGTCCTCGCCGAACGGGGCGCCTTGACCGTCATCGTGTTCCACACCGACCTCGAGGGCATGCGGACGGCCCTGGCGTGGCCGCACACCCTGGTCGGCTCGGACGGGCTGCCGCGCGAGACCGGCACCGTGCATCCCCGCCTGTACGGGACGTTCTCGCGCGTGCTCGACGAGTACGCCGGGTCGGGGCCGCAGGCCGTGTTGTCGCGGGGCGAGGCGATCGCGCGCATGTCGACCCGCGCCTCCTCGAGGTTCGGGCTGGGGGGCACGGGTGCCCGCGCGGGCGGGGGCGCGGGCGGCATCGCCGGCGGCGGCGGGGTCGGCGCTGTGGGTGGTGGCCGGGCAGGAGGCGCGCTCGGCATCGCCGCCGGGGCCGTCGCCGACCTCCAGCTGGTCGACCCCGGGGCGTACGCCGACCGGGCCACCTACGCGACGCCCCGCCTCGGCCCCTCGGGGCTGGTCGGTCTCTGGGCCGCGGGCCGTCGCCTCCGCTGAGCGTGCCTCTGGTGACCCCGACTCGGCCGACCTGCATCGGCTGACCCGACCCACCCTGTTCCGACCCGACCTGCCCCGACCCTGCGCAAGCGTTCTCGGCCCGCTCTTGGTCGGACGGTGTTCGCTTCGATGAACGACAGGAGGCGCGATGAAGGTTCTGGTGTTGGGAGCGACCGGGGGCACGGGCTCCCACATCCTGCGGGTCGCCCTGTCGGCGGGGCACGACGTGACGGTGCTCGTTCGCGACGCCTCGTCCCTCGACGTGACGGAGGGCGTCCGGGTGCTCACCGGGGACGCGACCTCGGCCGAGGACGTCCGTGCCGCCGTCGCCGGCCAGGACGCCGTGCTGAACGCGATCGGCTCGCGGAACATGCGGCACCCGGTCGAGGTCGAGGTCGGGCGGGCCCTGCTGTCGGCGATGCACGACGCTGGCGTCGACCGACTCGTCGTCTGTTCGGCGTTCGGCGTCGGCGAGAGTCAGACCGACGCGAACACCTTCCAGAAGATGTTCTTCCACACCGTGCTCGGCAAGGTCTACGCCGCCAAGGACGTCGCCGACGCCGAGGTGCGCGAGAGCGGACTCGACTGGACGCTCGTCTACCCGACGCGCCTCACCGACGACCCGGCGACCGGGTCGCTCGCCACGGGGGAGCGGTTGCCCCAGGGGGCAGGCAACCACGTGACCCGTGCCGACGTGGCGCGTTTCATGCTCGCCCAGCTGACCGACGCGACGTGGTCACGGAAGATCGTGGTCGTGACGGGCGCGACCGACTGACCTGCGCCTCCTGCGGTGGTGCCGCCTGGTCGCCGCACGACCCCGAACACGGGCGTGTCCGGGGTGGGCGGGCGATCGTGCCGACCCGGAAAGTACGAACTCACCCGCTGTCGACGAGCGGCAGGGCGGCAGAGCCGCAAGCCGCAGGCCGCAGGCCCGGAGAGCCGCAGCGCGTCAGCTGAGGATGGCGAGCGCGTCGATCTCGACGAGCATGGCCTCGTTCGGCAGCTCGACGAAGACCGTCGTGCGGGTGGGGAACACCCCGCTCGGGACGTTCTGCAGCAGGTAGGTCTCGTACGCGGCGTTCATCTCGGCGAAGTCGTCGCGCGTGGTGAGGAACACGCGCAGCGACACGACGTCGTCGAACGTCCCGCCGGCGCCCTCGACGATCGCCTTGACGTTGTCGAGCGTGCGGACGGTCTGCGACGTCAGGTCGCCGGGGTGCAGGTACTCGCTCGTGGCGGGGTCTTGCGGACCCTGGCCCGACACGCTGAGGAACCCGTTCTTGAGCACGCCCTGCGAGAAGGTCGAGATGGGGGTGGGGGCGCCGCCGGTGCGGACTTCGGTCTTCTCGCTCACAGGTCTGCTCTTCTCTGGTGGATGGTCGGTGGGCCCGACGTGAGGTGTCGCCCGTCGGGGGTGGCTGCAAAACTACCGTCAGGTACCGACACACGGCCTGACCGCAGCACCACTCCGCCCACCCCCGAACCGCACCCGTCGGAAGGCACCATGACCACGTCGTCCTCGACCCCGTCCGCCCCCGTCCCCACCAAGGTGGGCTTCGGCCGCGAGCCCCGGCCGGTCCCGCTGATCGACCTCGCGACCCCGTTGCTCACGATCGACCTCGACGCCCTCACCCACAACGTCGAGACCATGGCCGCCTGGTGTCGCGAGGCCGGGGTCGACCTGGCGCCGCACGGCAAGACGACGATGGCACCCGAGATCTGGCGCCGGCAGCTCGAGGCCGGCGCGTGGGGCATCACGCTCGCGACGGCGTTCCAGGTCGCCGTCGCGCGCGAGGCCGGGGTGCCGAACGTCGTCCTGGCGGGCACCGCGTTCGCGCCCGCGACCCTTGCGGCGCTCGCCGCGCCCGGCGTCGACGTGCTCATGTGGGTCGACTCGGTCGAGACGGTGCGCCTCGTCGACGCCGCCCTGGCGCGGGCCGAGGGCGAGCGTCCGCTCGCCGTGCTGGTCGAGTTCGGGTCGCCGCTCGGCCGGACCGGCGCGCGGTCCGTGCGCGAGGCGCTGCTCGTCGCCGAGGCCGTGGCGGCGGCACCGCACCTCGTCCTGGCCGGGGTGGCCGGGTACGAGGGCGCCCTCACGCACGACGTCGACGCGGCCGGCATCGCCGTGGTCGACGACTACCTGCGGGGGCTCCTCGAGGTGCTCGACGGCATCGGTGCGCCGGCCTTCGACCCGTGGCTGTCGTCCGGTCACGACGTGGTGGTGACCGCCGGCGGCAGCGTCTACTTCGACCGGGTCGTCGCCGTGCTCGGCGACCGGCACGACCCCTCGGGGTTGCAGGGGCCGCGCACGCGCGTCGTGCTGCGGTCGGGTTCGTACGTCGCCCACGACCACGACCTCTATCGCCGGCTGACCCCGTTCGCCCGCGACACGATGCCGTCGACCCGCCACGCCGTGCCGTCGACCGCAGGAGGCGCGGCCGGCGTCGACGCCGACGTCACGGTCGTCGTCGGCGACGGTTCGGCGGGGTCGCAGGCCGACCGCGAGATGGGCGGGCCGACCGACGGCGAACTCACCGGGTTCGACGGCGCGGCCGAGGGGTTCGACGCCGAACAGGCCGAGGGGTCGACGGCCGAGCCCTCTTTCCTGCCGACCCTCGAGCTCTGGGCGTCCGTGGTGTCCCGTCCCGAGCCCGGGCTCGCCCTGCTCAACGTCGGACGGCGCGACACGTCGGACGACGAGGGGTTCCCGGTGCCGCTCGAGGCGTGGCGTCCGCAGGCGGCCGACCGGCGCCTCCCGGGGGTGCTCGACGGGTCGCACGTGTCGGCCCTCAACGACCAGCACGCCTTCCTGCGACTCGACCCGGCGTCCGGGCTGCGGGTCGGCGACCTGGTACGGCTCGGCGTCTCGCACCCCTGCACCACGATCGACAAGTGGAACGAGATCGCCACGGTGCGGGGCTCGGCCGACCGCCGCGGTGTGCCACCCGTCGTCGAGGGCAGCATCACCACGCGGTTCTGACGGAGCCTGCTGTTCTGACGGAGCCTGCTGTGCTGACCGGTGCCGACGCTTTCGAGCGGCCGACGCCCTGGCGGCCGGTGCGGCCGGCGCCCTACGAGCCCGAGCCCTCGTCGGTGCCGGGGGTGGGCGTCGGCGCGTCCGTGGGAGGGGTGGGCGCGTCGGTCGGCGGGGTGGGGCGGTCGGAGTAGTCCTCGGTGTCGCCGGAGTCCGTCTTCGGGCCGCCCTTCTCGCCGGGGCCGTGGCCCGGGCCACCCTGCGGTCCGCCAGCCATCGGGCCACCGGCGGCGGGGCCGCCCTCCGGTGCCTCGGGCAGGGCCTTCCCGTCGGGGCCGGTGCCGGGGGTCGGCATGGCCTTCCCGTCGGGCCCGGTGCCGGGGGTCGGCAGGGCTTCGCCGTCGGGGCCGACGCCCGGGGTCGGCAGGGCCTCGCCGTCGGGCCCGGTGCCCTCGGCCGGAGTGCTCTCGTCCGAGTCGCCGCCCGCAGCAGGCGGGGTCGGCGCGTCGGTGGGTGCACCGGTGGCGTCGTCGGAGCCTCGTTCTCCCGGCCCCTGGCGTGAGCCGTCGGCCTGGTCCGTCGCGTCGTCCCGTCCCGGCGTCGCGCTCGAGGAGGCGCTGGTCGAGCTCCCGGCGTTCGACACCGCGACGGCGGTGCTGGTCCCGACCAGGGCGAGGCCGGCCGCCGCGATGCCGATGCCGACGAGCAGGCCCTTCCTCGGGCGCCGTCGCGGGGTCGACTCGGCTCGGAACGCGCTGCCGTCCGTGGGTAGTTCGCGGGTGCGCTGGTCGTCCGCGACGATCGGGGTGGTCGGGGCCGTGGGCTGGCCCGACGGCCGGGTCGGCAGCTCGGTCGTCGCCCGGGCGTCCTGGTCCTCGTCTTCCCGACGCAGTCGCTCGGCCCGCGCATCGTCCTGCGTGGGGGTGTTCTCGTCGCGACGGTCGTCGTCGCGGCCGTCGGGGGTGGTGTCCTTCGCCATGGTGTCTCCAGATGTCGGGTGCCGGGCGAGCCGCGGTGCGGCTGGCGGTCGGGGCGTTCCCTCCGGCAGACACCACTCTCGGAACCGAATCTGAAGCGGGGCTTAAGTGCGGGCGGTGGCTTCCACAGACCCCGGCGATGCAGCTGGCACGCGTCGAAGTCGCTCTGGAGCGAGCCGCTCGACGGCCGCGACCGTCGCGGCGACCAACGATTCACCCCGGAACCAACCATCCCGCTCGATCCGCAACCGCCGGCCGTCACCCATCACCAGGACGACTTCCTCGTCTGAGGCGACGGCGACGGCGACATCGCCCAGGCCGACGGCCCAACCGCGGTCGCCGGACCTCACGACCAAGCGGTCGTCGACGATGCCTACCCGGTCCGACGCCAGAATCGGTACGACCGAATTGCGCCACGTCCGGTGCCCTCGCATGGCCCGCGTCGCCTCAGATGCTCGCAGCTCGATCGAGGGTGTCAGATCGTCGAAGGGCATGCCGAGCGCCCTCGCGAACTCCTCGGGGTCACCGAGGTCCGTGTCTTCGTCGACCATCACGACCGCCGTTGCCAGGGCCGACGACCACGCTGTTCGGAGGTCTTCGCCGTCGACATGTGATGCCTCGGAGAGATCGACCGCCGCGTCGGTCGCGGGGTCGCCGAGCAAGAGGGAACGAACGGCGTCCCGGGCGTCCAGCTCGACCCGGGCGTCTTCGTCGGCCATCGTCAACGTGGCTGAGAGTCGAGCGCGGTCGATCGCGATCGAGGAGAACCCCTCATGGCCGAGGCGTCGCGCCAAGCCGACCAGGGCCACGGCGGCTTCGCGGGCACGATCCGTACCGGCACCGACGACGACGTCCAGTTGGACGGTGTCGGCGTCGATGCGTTCGGTCATGACCTCGACCTGATAAGCCAGGCCTCGGTCGTGGCGCAGCTGCAGGAAGAACTCCAGCTCAGCGGCATGGCCGAGTGAGGGGGCCATCGTGACCGGCACGACGAGCGAGAGCGCCGCCCCACCGAGGGAGGTGGGTACAGCGACTGGGGTCTCGATGCTCGTTGGCGCGACGGGCCGGCGTCGGCGATCCGACGGCGGGCCCGGGAGCTCGAGTCCGGGCTCGGCGTCGTCGTCCCAGGGGCCGGTCAGAACGACGGCGGCGTGGTCGCCGGTGAACCACCGCCGGACCCAGCTCACGACGTCGTCCCTCGTGAGGGTGGGCAGGGTTGAGCAGCCGGCACCGTACATGCCTGCGCCGCTGAAACCCCATCTGATGGTCGACAGTGAAGGAATCGTCTCGTGGAATCTCAAGGGGTCTTCACGCTCGACGATGGAGAGTTCCAGAGCGACCTCGTCGTCGGTCAGCTGATCGACCTCGGCGATCGCGGCGCTGATGCGTCGAGCGAAGTCGAGGCAGCCTGAGGCCGTGCCCGTCGTGCTGAAGACCACCGTCGACAGGCCTGTCTCGCCGTCCTTGAACGTGGCGTCGCTACCGGCGAGACGGATGAGTAGATGCTCGGCGAGGTGGGTGATCCCCGCCAGGTACGGAGGTTCGTCACGCTGACCGACCGCAAGGACGAGATCGATCTGATGTGGTCCTCGGCGGCGCGCGCGGATGACGGGCACGGGGAGGCGGCGGACGGGGAGTGTCCCGTCGGCGGGGGACGAGGGCGCAGCAGGGTCAGACACGGGCACCGACCTAGAGTGCCAGGGGCGTCCTGCTCGGCGACATGCCCCGTTCGGGAAGGTCGTGGACGTCGATCGCGATACGCCGCCACACACTGCTACCGTCACGGCATGTCCGAGCGACGCGTCCTGGCACCCGAACCGCCCGCCGACGGCCAGACCGTCAAAGGGCCGGCGTCGTACTTCCCGAGCATCGAGCGCACCTACGGGCGGCCGGTCCAGGAGTGGCTCGACCTGGTCGACGAGCGTCTCGACGAGCACGCGCACATGCAGGTGGTGTCGTGGCTCAAATCCGAACACGGCCTGGGCCACGGGCACGCCAACGCGATCGTCGCGTACGTGCGCCACGCCCGCGGCTGACGCGTCATCGGGACGCGGTCAGCGACCCCCGGCCGACTGGCGTCCCCTGAGCTCGACGACGACCTGGTCCAGGAAGTCGTCGACCTCGTCCTGGTCGTAGCCTTCCCTGAACCTCGTCGGTCGGAACCGGGCGGCCACGACGTCGACGTCCGCCAGGAGGCCGACGGTGGTCCCCTGCTCGTAGGCCGCGAGGGTGGCCCGGATGCGCTCGAGGAACGGGTCCACGTCCTCCATCGCGTAGCCGTCGCGGAAGCGGGTCGGGGTGAATCTCTTCTCGGTCACGTCTCGTGCGAGCACGTCGCTCCTCGGGGTCGGGTGTCGACAGGTCTGTCCTGATCTTTCCACGCCGGTGATCGCCCGGACGTCCGGAGGTGCGACGATGAGCCCATGCCCGTCGTCGAGTCCCGGTGTGTCGTTCCTGTCGACCTCCACGTCGCCTTCGCGGTGTCGCAGACCCAGGGGGAGGCGCGCAAGCGGTGGGACCCCTTCATCCGACGGCAGTACCTGGTGGGCGGGGCGACCCGGGCCGCCAAGGGGGTCCGGACGTTCACCGTGCAGCGTTTCGGGTTCCGGATGGAGAGCGAGTACGTCTCGTACAACCCACCGACGAACGTCGGCATGAAGATGACGAAGGGGTCGTGGTTCTTCGCGCGCATGGGCGGGGGATGGCGGTTCAGCGAGGTCGACGGCGACCCGAGCTCGACCGAGGCCGTCTGGCGCTACAACTTCTCGTGCAAGCCGGCGTGGCTGGCGCCCGTGGCCGAGCGCATCGGCGCCGTCCTCCTGCAGCGCGACATCGACCGACGCATCCGCGGTTTCGCCCGGGGCTGCGTCGACCCGTTCGTCCTCGCCCACCTCGACCCCGACCTCGGCAGCGCCGGTGACCCGGCCCGCACCGTGCCTCCGGCCCTTCCGTAGAACCCGGTCACCGACGGTCCAGCGGCGCCTCCCCGCATCGATCCGTCTCGGTGGTTCGGCACGGACGAGTCAGGTGTCGGTGGGACCGAATGCCGGTGCCGGGTCGGACTCGTGCGCGTGCCGCAGGACGTCGCGAAGGCGTCGCGTCAGCTCGCCGCCTGCAAGGCGCGCCTCGCGCCCGTCTTCACCGCCACCCTCGCCGCTGCCGCCGAGTCGGTGGACGGCGGCGAGGTCGAGGTCGATGAGCCCCTCGACCACTTCCTGGAGCGAGTTGGTCACGGCCTGGAGCTGGTCGAAGGGCACGACGAACCACGGATCGCGTCGGGCACCGACCTGGGCGTCCTGCCCGAGGGCCCAGGCCGTCCAGCCGATCCGGCGTGCTCCGACACCAGAGGCCCGAATCGGGTCGAACCGCGGACCCGGCGCGTCGCGAGCGGCGCGGGCTGCGCGACGCGACCACGCGAGGGCCTCGTCGTGCGAGAAGCCGGAGTCCCACGGTGAGGCGAGGGCGTAGTCGGCGGCGGAGTTCAGGACAGCCGACATCATCAGCAGGTCCTGGGTCGAGAGGGCGATGACGATCTCCCTCGACCCTCCGATGGGCCCTTCGCCTCGATCGTCGGCGAGCAGGAGTTCGAGGGCGCCGTCGGCATCGACGCGTCGCAGTACGGGGATGCTGCGCGGTCGCCAGATGAGAGGGAGCCAGTCCGTGTCGCTTGCGACGGTCTCTCGTGGAGGGATCGGAGGCTGCCGCCGCTGGAACGGCCACCAGCCCGGGGAACTCGGACGGGTCGGGAGGGTCGGGGCACCAGAGGGCGGCCCCTCACGCTCGGCGATGACGAGGAGGAACAACCACAGGGCGACCAGGAAGAGCCCGAACGCCGCCAACCCCACGGTCAGGTAGGCCGACGGCCACCGGGCCGAGATCGGCCCTCCGAGCCAGAACGCGAGCAGCGACAGCCCCAGCAGGACGCCGCCCGCGACGAGTTGCCGTCGTCGGCGCTGTCTCCCCATGCGCCGACCTTAGCGGCAGGCCGAGCCCGTCGGCGGTCCACCCCTGGTGGCAGTCCGTGCCCACGCGACCCACACCGCACCCCCAGCCCGTCCATAGCCTCCGCCCACCGACCGGCCCTACCGTTCGGAGGATGCTCAGCCCCGCCCGCGTCCTCGTGATCGACGACGACGAGACCATCCGCACCGCCGTCGTCACCGCACTGGGCGCCGAGGGCTTCGCCGTGCACGGTCTCGCGGACGGCTCCGACCTGTCCGAACAGCTGAAGGCGTTCGTGCCCGACCTCGTCGTGGTCGACTGGATGCTGCCCGGGGCGAGCGGCATCCGGCTCGCGAGCACGATCCGCACCTCGTCCGACGCGGCGGTCGTCATGCTGACCGCCCGCGACGAGGTCGACGACCGGCTGCGCGGTTTCTCCGAGGGCGTCGACGACTACGTGGTCAAGCCCTTCGCCGTCGCCGAACTGATCGCGCGCGTCACGGCCGTCCTCCGCCGCCGCGGCCGCATCCCGTCGGTGATCGAGATCGGCGACCTCGTGCTCGACCCCGAGGCGGCCCGCATCACGCGCGGCGGCGAACCGCTCGACCTCACCGCGACCGAGTTCCGCCTGCTCGGCTTCCTCGCCGAGAGCCGCGGACGCACCGTCTCGAAGACTCAGATCCTCACCCAGGTCTGGGGCTACGACGACTACGACCCCAACCTCGTCGAGGTGCACCTCAGCGCCCTGCGCCGCAAGATGGAGACCCGCGGCCCCCGCCTGATCCACACCGTCCGCGGCCTCGGCTACCGGATGAGCGCGTGAGGCGCCCCGGCCGTCCCGCCGCGCTCTCGACGGGACACCACCCCCGAGGAGGCGCGGTGCCGGCCCCCGAGGACGCCGCCCCCGGGCTGCGCACCGGTTCGTTGCGCGTCCGCACGGTCGTCGCCGTGCTGCTGCTGCTGGCCGTCCTGCTGGCGGCGCTCGCCGTGACGGTCGAGCTCACGCTCGGCCAGCGGCTCCGCGCCCAGGTCGTCGACCGGCTGTCGGACCGCGCCGCGGCCGCCGCGGCCCTGGTCGGCACGGTGGACGGCGACGAGCTCGCCGACCGGCTCTCGGCCCAGGGGCTCTCGGTCGTCATCCGCGACGCCGACGGCGACGCCATCGTCGCCGGCCCGAGCCCCGACCAGCTGCGCGAGGGCCCGCCCTCGCTCGGCGACGGCCCCGGACGCGGCGGCCCGGCCTCGGGGCTCGACGACGGACCAGGAGGCGCGGGCGCCGGCAGCCCGGACGGCACCGGCAACGGTACCGATGAGGCCGGCACCGACTCCCCGGGCGGCACCGACGCCGGGGACGCGACCGGCACCTCCTCGTCCGACGCGGTCACGGTCACCTCGTCCGAGGTGCGGAGCGACGACGAGGTGACCACGCTCGTCTCGCAGCTCAGCGACGGGTCGACGATCACCCTGACCACGGACTCGCGGTCGGTGGGCGAGACCCTGGTGCAGCTGCGCTGGGTGATGATCGGCGCCTCCGTGGCGTTCCTGCTGATCGCGGCGATCGGCCTCGCCCTCGTGGTGCGGGCCACCCTGCGGCCGCTCGACCGGATGACCGGCGTCGCCCGGTCGATCGCACACGGCGACCGGGGACGACGCCTGCGGCCGGCCCGCCGCGACACCGAGATCGGCCGGGTCGCCGTCGCCTTCGACGAGATGCTCGACGGCGTCGAAGGGGCCGAGCGGGCCGCGCTCGACGCCGAGACGCGGGTGCGCGCGTTCGTGTCGGACGCCGCCCACGAACTGCGCACCCCCGTCGCCGGGATGCGCGCCGCGGCCGACACCCTCGTGCGGTCGCCCGGCACGGCCGACGAACGCGAGCGGCTGGCGACGCACGTGGTGCGCGAGGCCGAGCGCGCCTCCCGGTTGATCGACGACATGCTGCTGATGGCCCGCGTCGACCAGGGCATCTCGCTGGACGTCGCACCCGTCGACCTCGGGGCGTCATTGCTCGCCGACGTCGAGCGTCAGCGGCTGCGACGGCCGTCGCTCGACCTGCGCGTCCTACTGCCCGACGGCCCGGTCGTGGTGGCGGCCGACGCGGGTCGGGTCTCGCAGATCGTCGGCAACCTGGTCGACAACGCCGCTCGGGCGACGGGGGGCTCGGGGCGGGTGACGATCTGGCTCGACGCGTCGCGTGCCGACGAGGTCGCGGTGCTCGTGTCCGACGACGGCCCGGGCGTGCCCGAGCGCGACCGCGAGCGGGTGTTCGACCGGCTGGTGCGGCTGGACGAGGCCCGACGGTCCGGGGACGGAGGCGCGGGCCTGGGGCTGCCCATCGCCCGCGGCCTCGCGCGCGCCCACGGCGGCGACCTGGTCTGCGAGCCTCCCGGGGTCGGCCGGCCCGGCGCGGTGTTCCGGTTGACGCTGCCCGTCGCCGTGCGTGCTGTCCGGGCCGGAGCGGAGGCGGCTGCGGCGTCTGCGGCGGCTGCGGCGGCTGGCGCCCCGACGGCCGCAGCCGCGCCCGCGCCCGCGCTGCGTCGCACCGCCCACTGAACGTCGCACCGCCCACATCGGCGGTGCGACGTTCAGCCAGCGGTGCGACGGCGGGCCGGTGGCCCGGCTCGGTGGCCCCGTGGCCCGGCCCGGTGGCCCGGCCCGGGGCCGAGGTCGCACCACGCCCGGGTCGTGGAACCACGCCCCCGGGTGGTTCGACGACGCGACGGTGGTGCGACGTCGAGCTGGCGGTGCGTCGGCGGGTCGGTGGCCGGGCCCGGGGCCGAGGTCGCACCACGCCCGGGTCGTGGAACCACGCCCCCGGGTGGATCGACGACGCGACGGTGGTGCGACGTCGACCCGAAGCTCCCACGGGCCGGGGCCGGGGCCGGGGGCCGGGGCCGGGGGCCGGGCCGGGGCCGGGACCCGAGCCCGGGCTAGAGCGCGACGAGCCGCTCGTAGGCGTCGTCGACCCAGGGGTCGACCGTGCGCCGGGAGGCGTAGGCGTCGTGCCACGCGACGATCTGGCGGGCTCCCTCGGCGAAGGGGACCCGCGCCTCCCACCCGGGCACCAGCGCGCGGATCTTCGACGTGTCGAACACGGCGGGGTGGCTGCGGTCGCCGCAGAGGTCGGCCGTCCACTCGGGCACCTCGTCGGTCAGGACCTGCGTCGTGCGGTGGACGACGTGCAGCGACGCCCCCGCGGCGTCGGCGAGGTCGCGGGCGATCATGTTCCAGGTGAGCAGCTCGGGCGACATGATGTGGAACGCCTCGCCCAGGGCGCCGGGGTGCCCGAGCAAACCGACGAACGCGCGGGCGAAGTCGCTCGAGTGGGTCAGCGCCCAGAGCGAGGTGCCGTCGCCGTGCAGCACGACCGCGTCCCCGCGGCGCATGCGCTCGATCGGGGTCCAGCCGCCGAGCAGCGGCACGTGCGTCTCGTCGTAGGTGTGTGACGGCCGGACCACGGTCGCCTGCACGCGCCCGGCGAGGTGCTCGTCGCGCAGCAGTCGCTCGCAGGCGATCTTGTCGCGCGAGTACGACCACCACGGGTTGAAGAGCGGCGTCGCCTCGGTGATCGGCAGCGTCACCGGGGGCTTCTGGTAGGCCGACGCCGAACCGATGAAGACGTACTGGTCGGTGAGCGGGGCCACCACGCGCAGCATCGAGGCGAGCTGGTCGGGCGTGAAGGTCAGGAAGTCGGCCACCGAGTCGAAGCGACGCCCGTCCAGGGCGGCGACCAGCGCCTCCTCGTCCCGGACGTCGGCGACGAGCTGCTCGACGCCCGCGGGCACGGGCCGGATCGTGGTGCTTCCGCGGTTGAGCACGGTCACGGCCAGACCGTCGCGCAGGGCCTGCCGCACCACCGAGGCGCTGATCTGCCCGGTGCCGCCGATCACGAGGAGGGACGTCGATGTCATCGCTCCACTGTGCACCCCCGCGACCGGGGGCGGTCGCCGAGGTGGGCAGGAGTCGGGCAGGAGGCGCGGGTCGGGACCCTGGGGAGGAGGCGCGGGTCGGGACCCCGGGACGGGTCGGGTCGCCGGTGCGCGGCGGTGTGGCGGTCGGCCGCGGGATCAGGCCTGGTCGAGGGCGTGACGGGCGGCGCGGACCAGCTCGGGGTCGGTCTCGAACCACGAGTCGGTCGACGCCTCGGTGCCGAGCGACACGGTCGTCCCCGACCGGGACGAGGAGGCGCGCACGGCCCGCGCCCGCTTCGCCGAGAGGTGGACGGCGTCGACCCCCGCGGCCACGAGCGCCGGGACGTCGCCGAGCTGCACGCCGCCCCCGGCCATCACCTGCACGTCGCCCGCGACCTCGACGAGGCGCGGCAGCACCCCCGACGCCAGACCCGCCCCGACCGTGGAGGAGCCACCCGACGTCAGCACGCGCGTGACGCCCAGCCCCGCCAGGGCCGTCACCGCCGCGACCGGGTCCGCCGCACGGTCCACGGCCCGGTGGACGGTGATCTCCAGTGGGCGCGGCTCGAGCGTGCGCGGCTCGAGCGGGCGCGACACCAGTGGGCGCGGCTCGAGCGGTGAGGCCCCGGGAACCCGCGCAGACCCCACGCCGCGCGGAGGGACCTCGGCGACGTCCTGGGGTCCGGCGACCCGGTGCCGAGGTGCGGCGGCGTCGAGCGCGGCCTCGACGAACCAGCGGAGGGCGTCGACGTCCAGCGACCCGTCCTCGCGCAGCGCGCCCACGACGACGCCGGCCACGCCCGAGCGCACCAGCGCCCGGATCTCGCGCACCATCACGTCGAGCTCGTCCGCGTCGTACGCGAACCCGCCGGGCCGGCACCGCACCAGCGCGTGCACGGGCACGCCCGTCGCGACGGCCGCCTCGACGAGGCCCTGCGACGGGGTGACGCCGCCGAGCTCGAGGGCGCTGCAGAGTTCCACCCGGTCGGCTCCGCCGTCGCGGGCCGTGACGGCCCCGGCGGCGCTCGTCACCGCGATCTCGAGCGCGGGCCGCCGGCGGGCGGACGTGTCGGCGGATGATGAGGCGCGGGTCGCGTCGTTCGTCATGTCACGACCCTAGGCGAGCGGCTCGACGGGCCCATGCCGGGCCGGGCATGGGGCGGGGTGCATGATGGCGGGATGTCCGACGCACCCGCATCCGCACCCGCCGAGGCCCCGGCCACCGCCGCCTACCGGGCGGCCCGCGACCACCTGCTGGGGCTCGGGCACGACCTCGACCGGGCGAGCGACGAGTTCCGCTGGCCGGACGTGGGCGACCGCTTCAACTGGGCGACCGACTGGTTCGACGTGGTCGCCGACGGCAACGACCGCACGGCGCTCTGGATCGTCGAGGAGGACGGCTCCGAGCAGCGGGTGTCGTTCGACGGGATGCGTCGGCGCAGCGACCAGGTCGCCGCGTGGCTGCACGACCTCGGCGTCGCCAAGGGCGACCACGTCATGCTCATGCTCGGCAACCAGGTCGAGCTGTGGGAGGCCATGCTCGCGGTGATGAAGGTGGGCGCGGTCATCCTGCCGACGTCGACCGTGCTCGGCAGCGCCGACCTCGCCGACCGCATCGACCGCGGGCTCGTCCGGCACGTGATCGCCAACGCGGCCGACGCCCCGGCGTTCGCGGGGGTCGACGGGGTCGAGGCCGTCACGCGGATCGCGGTCGTCCCCGAGGGCGACCAGACCCCCGCGGGCTGGACGTCCTTCGGGGACTCGCACCGCGCCTCCTGGGACCGCCCCGACGTCGCCACCGCGACGGAGGACGCCTGCCTCGTCTACTTCACGTCGGGCACGACGAGCAAGCCGAAGATGGTCGTGCACTCGCACGCCTCGTACCCCGTCGGGCACCTGACCACGACGTACTGGCTGGGCGTGCAGCCGGGGGACGTGCACATGACGATCTCGTCGCCGGGCTGGGGCAAGCACGCCTGGAGCTGCTTCTTCGCGCCGTGGACCGCCGAGGCCACCGTGTTCGTCTACAACTACGGTCGCTTCCGCCCGGCCGAGCTCCGCGACCAGCTCGAGCGCGCCCGGGTGACCTCGTTCTGTGCGCCGCCGACCGTGTGGCGGATGCTGATCCAGTCGTCCCTGGGTCCGCGGCCGAGCGCCCTGCGTGAGGCGCTCTCGGCCGGCGAACCGCTCAACCCCGAGGTGATCGGGCGGGTGCAGCAGGGCTGGGGCCTGGACATCCGCGACGGGTACGGCCAGACCGAGACGACCGCCATCGTCGCGAACGCGCCCGGCGGCACGATCAAGGCCGGTTCGATGGGGCGCGCCCTGCCCGGCGTCGAGGTCGTGCTGGTCGACCCCGTCACGGGTGTCGTCGGCGACGAGGGCGAGGTCTGCCTCGACCTCACCACGCGGCCCGTCAACCTGATGACCGGCTACCTCGGCGACGCCGCCCGCACCGAGTCGTCGATGCGCGACGGGCTGTTCCACACCGGCGACGTGGCGGTGCGCGACGCCGACGGCATGATCACCTTCGTCGGCCGCACCGACGACGTCTTCAAGTCGTCGGACTACAAGGTCTCGCCGTTCGAGGTCGAGAGCATGCTGATCGAACACCCGGCCGTCGCCGAGTCCGCGGTCGTGCCGGCACCCGACGACACCCGGCTGAACATCGTCAAGGCGTACGTGACCCTGGCCGAGGGGTGGGCACCCGACGCCGAGACCGCTCGGGCCGTCCTGGCTCACGCCCGGGTGTCGTTGCCCGCCTACGAGCGGGTCCGGCGGGTCGAGTTCGCCGAGCTGCCGAAGACGATCTCTGGCAAGATCCGCCGCGTCGAGCTGCGCGACCGCGAGGAGGCGCTGGCCCGGTCGGGCGAGCGGGCCGCGGCCGAGTGGCGCGACGCGGACTTCCCCGACCTGAAGGGGTAGGGCCGCTCGGCGAGCCCGACGCCCCACGGCTCCGACTCACTGCACCACGTTTCGTGCACGGCACCGCAACTCGTCTCGGTGCCGTGCACGAAACGCGGTGCAGTGTCGGGCGGAGCGGGGCGGGGCCGGGTGGCGGGGATCAGCCGGCGGGCAGTTCGCGGCCGGCGGCCCAGACCCGGGCGACCGTCCAGTCGTCGTGCCATGCGACGGCGTCGGCCACGTGACCGGGGGCCAGGCGCCCGAGCGACGGCCGGGCCCCGGCGGCCGGCGCCGTGCCCGGCGCCGTGCCCAGCGCACGGTCCTGCGCCGTGCGCGCGACGCCGGCCTGCGCTCCGGACATGTCCGCTCGCCTGCCCCCGGCGTCGAGGCCGAGCACGCGGGCCGGCACGAGCGTCAGCGCCGCGACGGCGTCGACGGCCGAGAGTCCGGTCCGGAGGACGGCGATGCGCAGGGCGGCGTCCTGCGTCAGGGTCGAACCCGCGATGGTCGACGTGCCCGTGAGCACGGCGACGCCGTGCTCGACCGTCACCCCGAGTTCGCCGATGCGGTAGTCGCCGTCGGCGGCTCCGGCCGCGGCCATCGCGTCGGTGATGAGGGCGACCCGCCGGGGCGCCGAGCGCAGCACGAGGTCCGCCACGGCCGGGTGCACGTGCACGCCGTCGAGGATCAGCTCGATCGTCACGCGTTCGTCGCCGACCGCCGCGACGAGCGGCCCCGGATCGCGGTGGTGGATGCCGGCCATGGCGTTGAACGCGTGGGTCACGAGGCTCGCGCCGCGGTCGAACGCCGCGCGGGCGAGGTCGAAGTCGGCCTCGGTGTGCCCGACGGCGGCGACCACGCCCGAGCTGACGAGCCGGTCGATCGCGTCGAGCCCGCCGGGCAGCTCGGGGGCGAGGGTGACCTGACGGACGACGCCGTCGCCGGCCTCGAGGAGGCTCTCGACCGTGGCGGCGTCCGGTTCGAGCAGGAAGTGCGGGGCGTGGGCTCCCCGCCGGTCGGGCGCCAGGAACGGTCCTTCGAGGTGTGCCCCGAGCACCAGCGGATCACGGCGCATCAGGTCACCGATCAGCCCGAGCGACCGGGACAGCACCGGCACCGGGTTCGCGACGAGGCTGACCAGCGAGCGCGTCGTACCGTGCCGGCGGTGCAGCGCGAGTCCCGCGTCGAGGTCGTCCGGCCCGCCGTCGAAGGCGTGCCCGCCGCCTCCGTGCGTGTGCAGGTCGATCAGCCCCGGGGTGAGCGTGGCGCCCGCGAGGTCGACCGTGACGTCCGCGGGGGGCGGCACCGCGCCTCCTGCGGTCGGGTCGTCGGGTGCGCCCGACGTCGCCGAGGAGGCGCGGGTCGCGTCGAGCCCGCGCCTCGCCCCGGCCGCCGCGCGCGATCCCGGCACCGTGGCGCCGGTGGCGACGATCACGTCGCCGTCGACGAGCATCCAGAAGCCCTCGACCACGCCGTCGGCGTCGACCTTGCGGGCGTCGGAGAACAGGGTGGTCGTCACCGGCGGGCCCCCCGGCCGTTCTCGCGACGGAAGGCCAGGACGCCCGTGACGCCGGCCAGGACGGCGAACGCCACGGCGACGACCGGGTAGCCGAGCATGGCCCAGGCGGCGACCACGGCACCCATGATCGCGATCTCGACCAGGGCCTTGCCGACGGCGTCGGTCGGGATCGGGGCGCGTGGCGAACGGAACAGGCCCCACACGACGATCGCGAAGAGGGGCGCGCCGATCATGAACGCCAGCGACGGGAACGGGAACGGCCAGGCGAGGTAGCCCCAGAACCCGAGGCTCAGGAAGGCGAGGATCAGCGTGACGAACCGGACCACGTCGAGGGGGCCGACCGGGCCGCCGCGGGCCGGGACGGGGGAGGGGGCGGGGTCGGTCGGGGTCACGCGTCCAGCGTACGGCCGGTGTGCCCGGGCGTGGCTAGCGGAAGACGATGGTTCTGGCGCCGTCGAGCAGCACGCGGTCCTCCGCGAACCAGCGGACGGCCTGGGTCAGCGTGCGGCTCTCTTCGTCCTGGCCGATCGCCATCAGCTCGGGGGCGCTGCGGGTGTGGTCGACGCGGACCACGTTCTGCTCGATGATCGGCCCCTCGTCGAGGTCGCTCGTGACGAAGTGCGCCGTCGCGCCGATCAGCTTCACGCCGCGGGCGTGCGCCTGGCGGTAGGGGTTCGCCCCCTTGAACCCGGGCAGGAACGAGTGGTGGATGTTGATCGCCCGCCCCTCGAGCGCGGCGCAGAGTTCGGGGCTGAGGATCTGCATGTAGCGGGCGAGCACGACGAGCTCGACGTCGTAGCGGTCGACGACCTGCAGCACGCGGGCTTCGAAGGCGGCCTTCGACTCGGCGTCGGTGACCGGGTGGTGCTCGAAGCGCTTGCCGTAGAACTCGGCGAGGCCCGACAGGTCGTCGTGGTTCGCCAGGATCAACGGCACCTCGATCGGCAGCTGTCCCGCCCGCTGCCGGAACAGCAGGTCGTTCACGCAGTGCGCCGCCTTGCTCGCGAGCACGAGCGTGCGGGTCGGGCGACCGACGACGTCGAGCTTCGCCTGCACGTCGTAGTGCGCGAGCACGGGCGCCAGTGCCGCCTCGAACGCGTCGCGCTCGCCGGGGGCCTCGACCTGCAGGCGCATGAAGAACGTGCCGGTGTCGTGGCTCGAGAACTGCGCGGACTCGGTGATGTTGCCCCCCGCCTGCACGACCGCACCGCTGATCGCGTGGACGATGCCGGGTCGGTCCTGGCAGACGAGCGTCAGCGTCCAGTGCGTCGTCGGGGCGGCCGGGGCAGCGGCCCGAGCGGCGTCGGCAGTCGCGGCGTCGGGGGCGGAGGAGGCGCGGGTGGCGTCGGTCACGTCGGTCACCCGCCCAGGGTAGTGCGGCCGAACCCGGTCAGGCGGCGGCGATGAGCAGCGTGACGAGCGCGACGAGCGGGAGGAACCCCTGCGTGACCGCGGCGCGGGTCTTCGTGCGGTCCGAGAGCAGCAGGACGAGCGCGGCGGCGAGCATCGACCCCGTGCCCGCGACGAGCAGGGCGTTGCCCGAGGGGGATGCCTCGAAGGCGCTGCCCGCGCCTCCTGCCCCTCCGGCGGCGATCAGCACGACGCCCACGATCGTGACGATCGCGAGGAACAGGTTGTAGAAGCCCTGGTTGTAGGCGAGCGGCTTCGTGTGCTCGGCCTGGACGTCGTCGGTGATGCCGAAGGTCGCGCGGACGCGGGGGGTGGTCCAGAGGAAGGACTCCATCACGAAGATGTAGAGATGCAGCAGGGCGGCGAGCGAGGCCGCGACGAGCGAGACGATGAGCATGCCCCGACCCTAGGGCCGGGCGGTCCACGCGAGGGGGGCGGCTGCGGCGGGTCAGTAGCATCGTGGGGGCGCAGCGGGCGCACACGGGCATCGGCACCGGCGAGGACGAGGAGGCGCGGCGTGGCAGAGCGGGTCACCATCGTCGAGGTCGCGGCCCGGGCCGGCGTCGCGATCAGTTCGGTCAGCAGCGCCCTCAACGGTCGCCCCGGCGTCTCGGAGCAGACCCGCGCGCGCATCCGGCAGGCCGCCGACGACCTCGGCTTCGTGCCGAGCGTCCGGGGCCGCAGCCTGAGTGCCAAGCGGGCGTTCACCGTCGGGCTCGTCGTGCACCGCGACCCGTTCGTGCTCGAGTCCGACCCGTTCTTCGGCAGCTTCATCGGCGGGCTCGAGTCGGTGCTCGACCCGCGCGGGTACGCGCTGATCCTGCAGATGGGGTCGGCGGCGGACGAACCGCTCGACCGCTATCGCCGGCTCGCGGCCGGACGTCGGGTCGACGGCGTCGTCCTGAACGAGCTGACGGTGGACGACCCGCGCGTCGAGCTGGTCCGCGAGCTCGACCTGCCCGCCGTCGGGGTCAACCCGGCCGGGGACTTCCCCCTGCCCGCCGTGCGACAGGACGACTCGGCCGGCATCGGCGAGCTCGTCGGGCACCTCGTGTCGCTCGGTCATCGGCGGTTCGCCCACGTCGCCGGGCCCGGCCGCTTCGTGCACTCGCGGCGTCGCGGGGCCGCCTGGCGGGACGCCGTCGTCGGAGCCGGGCACGAGCCCGGGGCGGTCGTCGAGGCCGACTTCACCTACGACGGGGGTGCCCGGGCCGCCGCTCGCCTCTTCGGCCCGAACGCACCGGTCGACGACCGGCCCACCGCCGTCTTCTGCGCCAACGACCTGGCCGCCATCGGGTTCATGACCGAGCTCGACCGGCTCGGGGTCCGCGTGCCCGACGACGTCAGCGTGGCCGGGTTCGACGGCATCGAGCTCGGGTCGTACGTGCGCCCCGGGCTGACCACGCTGACGACGGCTCCGCGGCTGATCGGGGCCGAGGCGGCGCGCCTCCTGCTCTCGGCCGTCGAGGGCGAGGCCGTCACCGACGCCGAGATCGAGCCCGCCCGGCTGCTGGTCCGCGCGTCGACGGGCCCGGCCTCGCGCTGACCCCGCGGCGCCCCGCGCCGCCCTGCGCTGCGTCAGAGTTCGCTCGGCGCCCGGGCGTCGAGGACGCACCATCGTCGCGTCGTCGAACCACGCTCCGAGGTGGTTCGACGACGCGAGCGTGGTGCGCCCTGCGGCGGGAGCCCGGTGGGTGCTCGTCGGGCGTCAGGTCAAGAGGCGCGGGTCGGGAGATCGCGCCGGGAGGGGTTCCGGCGCGGCGGCGGACGTGCTAGCTTCTCGATCTACCGAAACGTTTCGGTAGACGAGTGAGACCGCACACGACGAAGTGGGTGCCCCGATGACGACCGCCAGCGACACGACGAGCACCGAGGCGAGCGCCGACGCCCCGCGCGCCGACACCGGGCCCGACACGACGCGCGCCGACACCGGGCCCGACGCCGACGCGGCCCGCGCCGCCTCGAAGCCGTACCTCGTCCCGCTGACCCGGGAGCGCCTCCGGACGGTCCTCGACGAGGCACTCGTCCACCGCAACGAGCTCACCGGCGCCCTCTCGCAGCTGACCTTCTCGAGCCCCGCCGCCTACGAGCCGGCCCGCCCCGACTGGGCGGTCGGCCCCTTCACCGCCGACCCGGCGTTCATCTTCACGCTGGACGGCCAGTGGCCCGACCCCGACGGACTCGGCTGGACGAGCGAGTCGCTCTACAACCCCAGCCTCATCGAGCACGACGGCACGCTGCACCTGTTCTACCGGGCCTCGCCCCGCAAGGAGAGCCTCGGCAGCCGCATCGGCCACGCCACCCTCGCCCTCACCCCCGACGGCGAACCCGCACCCGGCGCCGCCTGGGTCGACGACCCGGCCAACCCGGTCGTCCGTCCCACCCTCGACGACGAACTGTTCGGCACCGAGGACCCCAAGGTCTACCGCGCCGAGGGTCGCTTCTGGCTCTTCTACAACGGCGTCTTCCCGATCACCGAGGAGGCGCGGGTCGCGCACCCGAGCCCCGGTTACCCCGTCCAGGCGGTCGGCATCGACCTGCTGGTCGCCGTCAGCGACGACCTCGTCACCTGGCAGAAGCTCGGCCCGGTCGCCGACCACGAGCAGACGCGGCTCTGGGCCAAGGGCGCCGTCATCCCGCGCGACGAGCGCGGGAACGCGGTCCGCCTCGGCGGCAGCGGCAGCGGCGGCGGCAACGGCAGCCACGATGACGGGGACTACCTCATGTTCGTCAGCGAGGGCTTCGACGGCGTGCTGCACGTCGGCCGCTCGGACGACCTGCGCCACTGGACCTTCGAGCCCGTGCCGTACCTCGACCTGTCGGGCGTCGGCGGCCACCTGCACGAGGTCGCCGCCGCGATCGTCACGGGCGACGGCCGACTCGTGCTGGACGTCTTCCACGACGTCGACGGGGTCTTCGCGGCGAGCCAGGCGCTCTACGACGTCGGGCATCCGGTCGACCAGCTCGCCCTCACGCCCGGCGGGTCGCTCAGCTGGGGCGGCCTGCAGCAGATCGGCGGCCGCTGGACCTTCGCCCAGGGCTGGGACGCCCCCGCCGGCCACCGCGACCTGTACTTCTACCGCACCGACCCGCACACCCCCGCACCGCATACCACCCCCTAGCCACACCCGCAGCACCACCCACCCAAGGAGAACACCGTGCAACGACGCACACGCTTCACCCGCCGCGCGACCCTCGGCGCGACCGTCCTGGTCGCCGCCCTCGGCCTGACCGCCTGCTCCGGCGGCGGCGGCGCCTCGAGCGACGCCCTCACCGCCAAGGGCCCCATCACCATCTGGTACTCGAACAACGAGCAGGAGGTGACCTGGGGCAAGGCCATGGTCGAGGCCTGGAACGCCGACCACCCCGACGAGCAGGTCAAGGGGCAGGAGATCCCCGCCGGCAAGTCGAGCGAAGAGGTCATCGGCGCCGCCATCACGGCCGGCAACGCCCCCTGCCTCGTCTACAACACGGCCCCCAGCGCGGTCGGGCAGTTCCAGAAGCAGGGCGGCCTGGTCGACCTGTCGAGCTTCGACGACGGCGCGAGCTACATCGAGGAGCGCAGCGGCGACCTCGCGAAGCAGTACCAGGACGCCGACGGCAAGTACTACCAGCTGCCCTGGAAGTCGAACCCGGTGATGATCTTCTACAACAAGGACCTCTTCACGAAGGCCGGCCTCGACGCCGAGAACCCCGACCTGTCGACCTACGACGACTTCCTCGCGACGTCGAAGACCCTGGTCGACGCCGGCGTCTCGAAGTACGCCATCCACCCGGCGCCGACGAGCGAGTTCTTCCAGTCGCAGTTCGACTTCATGCCGCTCTACGCGGCCGAGACCGGCGGCACCGGCCTCGTCGAGGACGGCAAGGCGACCTTCGCCGACACCGCCGGCGAGGACGTGGCGACCTTCTGGCGCTCGCTCTACGAGCAGGGGCTGGCCGGCCAGGAGCAGTACACGGGCGACTCGTTCGCCGACGGCGAGGCAGCGATGTCGATCGTCGGGCCGTGGGCCGTGTCCGTGTACAAGGACGTCAACTGGGGTGCCGTGCCCGTCCCGACCAAGGACGGCACGAGCGCCGACGAGACCTACACGTTCAGCGACGCGAAGAACGTCGGCATGTACACGGCCTGCGAGAACCAGGGCACGGCGTGGGACTTCCTGAAGTTCTCCACCAGCAGCGACCAGGACCGCGCCCTGCTCGAGACGACGGGCCAGATGCCGATCCGCACCGACCTGGCCTCGACCTACTCCGACTACTTCGACGCGAACCCCTCGTACGCGCTCTTCGGCGACCAGGCGGCCCGCACGGTCGAGGTGCCGGCCGGCCCGAACACCGTCGCCGAGTTGCAGGCCTTCCGCGACGCGTGGTCGAGCAGCGTGATCTTCGGCAAGGGCGACGTCGACTCGTCGCTCAAGGACGCCGCGGACAAGATCGACGAGCTCGCGGCGCAGGGCTGATCGTGTCCACCGTGCACGAGGCGGCGGCAGCGTCGCCGACCGCCGGACGAGCCGAGGAGGCGCACCGCGCCTCCTCGGGGGGTCCCGGCTCCGGGCACCGGGCGGGCCGTCGCCGCGACGGCGACCCGCGCGGGCGTCGGCGGGGCGGCCCCCTCGGCAAGCACCCGCTCGGCCTGCTGTTCAGCGCGCCCTACCTGGTGTTCGTGCTGGCGGTGTTCGCGTACCCGTTGGTCTACGCGGTCTACATCGCGTTCCACGACTACTTCTTCACGGCGCCCGGTGCCGTCGTCGCGCGGCCCTTCGTCGGCCTCGACAACTTCGTCACCGCGTTCACCGACCCGGCGGTCATCCGCTCGTTCGGCAACGTCGGCGTCTTCCTGGTGATCAACGTGCCGCTGACCGTCGTGCTGAGCATGGTGCTCGCCACGGCGCTCGACAAGGTCGCGCACTTCCGGGGGTTCCTGCGGGTGGCGTTCTACGTGCCGTACCTGACGGCGAGCGTCGCCGTCGTCGCGGTCTGGTTGTTCCTCTTCAACGGCGACGGTCTCGTGAACAACGTGCTCGGGCCGTTGGCCCCGACCCCGTCGTGGCTGATCAACTCGGCCTGGGCCATGCCCTCGATCGCGTTGTTCGTCACCTGGAAGCAGCTCGGCTTCTACATCCTGCTGTACCTCGCGGCGCTCCAGAACGTGCCGAAGGAGCTGTACGAGGCGGCCTCGAGCGACGGTGCCGGCCCGATCCGGTCGTTCTTCACCGTCACCGTCCCGGGCGTGCGTCCGGCCACCGTGCTCGTGCTGCTCGTCTCGACCGTCACCGGGGCGAACCTCTTCACCGAGCCGTACCTGCTGACCGGGGGAGGCGGGCCGAACGGCGCGTCGACCTCGCCCGTGCTGCTGATGTACCAGAAGGGCATCGAGCAGGGGAACCCCGACCAGGCCGCCGCGATCGGCGTCGTGCTCGTGATCCTCGTGCTGGTCATCGCCCTGCTGCAGAACCGGTTCGCCGGCGGAAAGGAGGACTGAGATGACCGTCTCCGACGAGACCACCGCCCGCCCCCTGCGGGTCGGCAAGAAGCCGCCGCTGACCCGGGCCCAGACCACGCTGCGCGGCGTCGTGCTGGCGATCGGCGCCCTGGCGTTCCTCTTCCCGTTCTACTACATGGTGATCGGGTCGCTGCAGACCAAGCCCGACCCGACCGTGGCCGGGGCGTTCCCGCACCCGTCGAACCTGACGGTCGAGAACTACGCCGCGATCGACAGCCGCATCGGGCTGCTCAGCGGCCTGCTGAACTCGGGCATCTTCACGGTGGGCGTGCTCGCCTGCACCCTCGTGTTCGGGGTGCTGGTCGGCTACGCGCTGGCCGTGCTGCAGTGGCGCGGTCGCGGGGTCACCTTCGCGCTGGCGCTGCTCGTGCAGGTGGTGCCCTTCCAGCTGCTGATCATCCCGCTGTACGTGCTCATCGCGCGCAACTACGGGCTGAGCGACAACTACCTGGGCATGATCCTGCCGTTCGCCATCAACTCGACGGCGGTGATCATCTTCCGGCAGTACTTCCTGCAGCTGCCGAAGGAGCTCTTCGAGGCCGCGCGCATCGACGGCACCGGCGAGTTCCGGCTGCTGTGGAACATCGCCTTGCCGCTCGTGCGCCCGGCGCTGGTCACGGCCCTGCTGCTGACCTTCATCGGTCCGTGGAACGAGTTCCTCTGGCCGTTCCTCATCACCAAGGAAGCGTCGATGCAGCCGCTCGCCGTGTCGCTGGCGAACTACATCAGCAACGTGGCGGCGACCGCGGCGAACCCGTTCGGCGCGACCCTCGCGGGCGCCGTCGTGCTGGCCGCTCCGGTCGTGCTGCTGTTCATCGTGTTCCAGCGCTACTTCATCTCGACCGACGTCGGCTCGAGCGTGAAGGGCTGACCGACCGCCTCCCGACCCGAGGAGGCGCGCTGCGCGACCGACGCGCGCCGCGCCTCCTCGGCTCCCCACCCCCAGACCGGGTCGTCGTGCCGACGGCCCCCACCGCAGGAGGCGCGGTGCGATCCCCCCTCGCATCGCGCCTCCGTCGCCTCCCGCCTCTCGCTTCTCGCCTCTCGCTTCTCGCCTCTCGAAAGGGCCTCCCATGGCTGACTTCCCGTACCGACTGACCCGCCTGGGCGTCGTGATGACCCCCGCCCCCGACTCGCCCGACGAGGCCGAGGGGGTGCTCAACCCCGGTTCGGGACGCGGGCCCGACGGCGAGCTCTACCTGCTGCCGCGGCTCGTCGCCACGGGCAACGTGTCGCGCGTCGGGCTGGCCCGGGTCGTCGTCGAGGACGGCGTGCCCGTGGGCGTGACCCGCGAGGGCGTCGTGCTCGCGCCCGATCGCGGGTGGGAACGCGGCGCGACCCACGCCGGCGTCGAGGACCCGCGCGTCACGTGGATCGAGGAGCTCGGGCTGCACGTGATGACCTACGTCGCCTACGGGCCGCTCGGGCCGCGCACCGCCGTCGCCGTGAGCGACGACCTGCGCGACTGGCGCCGGCTCGGGCCCGCGACCTTCGAGTACGTCGACGAGCTCGACACCGACCTCGGACTGTTCCACAACAAGGACACCGTGTTCTTCCCGTCGCCGGTCACCGCGCCGGACGGCGTGCGCAGCTTCGCCGTGCTGCACCGACCGATGTGGCACATCGGTGCGACGGTGCCGGGCGAGGGCAGTCCGCTGCCGGCCGGCGTCACCGACGGGCGGCACTCGATCTGGATCAGCTACGTGCCGGTCGACGCGGTCGCCGCCGACCCGCGGGCGTTGGCGCGGTGGGGGCAGCACCGGTTCGTCGCCGGCCCCGAGTTCCCGTTCGAGGAGCTGAAGATCGGCGGCGGCCCGCCCCCGCTGCGCGTCGACGAGGGCTGGCTGCTGCTGCACCACGGCGTCACCGGCGTGATCGACGACGCCTTCGCCCAGCAGCAGAACGTGAACTACGCGGCGGGCGGGATGATCCTCGACGCCGACGACCCGTCGCGCGTGGTCACCCGGTCGGAGGTGCCGCTGCTCGAGGCCGAGACCGCCGACGAGCGCGACGGCATCGTGCCGAACGTCGTGTTCCCGACCGCGATCGAACACGTCGACGGCGTCCCCTTCGTGTTCTACGGCATGGCCGACTCGAAGATCGGCGTCGCCCGCCTCGACCGCGCCTGAGCTCGCGCACGGCCCGGCGACACCCCGGACCGGCGACACCCACGGACCGACGACACCCACGGATCACCGACAAGAAGGAGGCGGTCGACGATGATCGCACGCAACTCACGATGGACGGGCGCGGCACTGGCCGCGGCCCTGGCGACCGTGCTGGGGGTGACGGGGGCGCTGCCTGCTGCCGCCGCGCCTCCTGGTCCGGCGGCCGCGCCGCCCGGGTCGACCGCGCCGACCGCCCCGGCGGCCGCACCGGCCGTGGCACCGCTGACGAACCTCGCGCACCTGGACTTCCTGCTCGACCGGACGACGCCCGTGCCCGAGGCCGGGCACTCGACCTACCGGCAGAGCGCGGAACCGACGCTCACCCTGCCGTGGACCTACGCGGACGCCCGCGACGGCGGCACCTTCGCCCGGGTGGGCGGCGGCCCGCTCGACCCCGCGACCGGGTACTGGGGGCAGGGTGCCTACAACAGCGACGACGTCTCACGGACGGCCGTCGTGTACCTGCGCGACTGGAAGCAGACCGGCTCGGAGTCGAGCCGGCAGAAGGCGTACGAGCTGCTGCGGGCGACCGCGTACTTCCAGACGACCACCGGTGACGCCGCCGGCAACGTCGTGCTCTGGATGCAGCCCGACGGCACCTTCAACCGCAGCCCGGTGCCGGTCGAACTGCCCGACCCGTCCGACAGCGGCAACAGCTACTGGCTGGCCCGCAGCATCTGGGCGTTCGGCGAGGGGTACGCCGCGTTCGCGGACGACGACCCCGAGTTCGCCGCGTTCCTGCAGCAGCGGCTGCAGCTCGGCGTCACGGCGCTGAACCGCGAGACGCTCGCCCGCTACGGTCGGTACGACGTGGCCGACGGGGCGAAGGTGCCCGCCTGGCTGATCGGCTCCGGAGCCGACGCCTCGGCCGAGGCCGTCCTCGGGCTGAGCGCCTACTCGGCCGTCGTGCCGGGTGACGCGGCCTCGCGCACCGCGCTGACGCAGCTCGCCGAGGGCGTCGCGGCGATGTCGTCCGGCGACGGGCAGACCTGGCCGTACGGAGCCGTGCTGCCCTGGGCGAAGTCCCGCTCGATGTGGCACGCCTGGTCGTCGCAGATGCCCGTCGCCCTGGCCCGGGCGTCGACCGTGCTCGCCCGACCCGACCTGCTGAAGCCGGCCGTGCTCGACCAGACCTCGTTCACGACGACGCTGCTCACCGCGAGCGGGCCCGACAACGCCTGGTACCCGACGCCCGTCGACCAGACGCAGATCGCCTACGGAGCCGACTCACGGCTGCAGTCGGCGCTCGCCGTGGCCGGCGCCGGCGCGGGGGCCCCGGGTCTGAAGCGCATCGCGGCCGTCGCCGCGAGCTGGTACTTCGGCACGAACCGCTCGGGCACCCCCGTCTACGACCCGGCCACCGGGGTGACCTTCGACGGCGTGCAGGCCGACGGCACGGTTAACCGCAACAGCGGTGCCGAGAGCACGATCCACGGCCTCCTGTCGATGATCGCCCTCGACGGCGCCCCCGACGTCTCGGCCGAGGCCCGAGGGCTGACGAGCGTCACGTCGCGTGACGGCCTCACGGTGGTCGAGGCCGAGACGGCGTCGCCCACGACGGGCACGGTCGTCACCCCCGACTCGGCGTGGACGGGTGAGTCGCAGTACGGCGGTGGCTCGGCACTGCGGCTCGAGCCGGGGCAGAGCGCGACGATCACGGTGCCGGCGGGCTCCGGGTTGCGGCACGTCGAGCCGGTCCTGCTCGCCGCCGAGGGAGTGCGCTCGACGTCGGTCTGGAAGGCGGGACGCGTGCCCCTGGGGACGCTGACGACGCAGGCCGGGGCGCAGGGCGTGACCGCCGCCTCCGGGGCCTTGCTGCCCCAGACGCTGCCGGTGCCGATCGGTGCCGGAGCGACGGCGATCACCGTGACCGCCGGCCGCGACGCGACCGTGGTCGACGGCCTGATCGTGCGGCCGCTCGTCCAGCGGCTCGTGCTCGCCGGGACGGCGGCCGACGGTCGCCCGACGACGACCGAGCTGCTGTCGTCGACCTCGCGGCTGCCGTTGCCGACCCCGGTCGGCGTGCGGGGCAGTCGGACGTCGGCGTCGTCGTACGACGCGCAGGGCCGCCTCGTGCAGCAGCGCGACGTGCAGGGCCGCAGCCTCGTGCTGGTCAAGCCCGGCGGCTTCGTCGTCCTCACCCGCTAGCCGGCGCCGAGACCCAGGAACCCGCTCAGACCCCACGCCGCGCGCGAGGGTCCGGGCGGGTTCCCGTGGTCTCGTGCGCGGCGCATGCCCGATCGTATATAGTCCGGTCATGATCACCACAGACGTCGCCTCGCGTCTGCGGGAGGCGAGGGTCACCGCACGACTCACCCAGGGCGAGGTGGGGCGGAGGGCAGGGCTGCCGCAGAGCGCCGTCTCGCGCTACGAGGGCGGCTCGAAGATCCCGTCCCTGCCCGTCCTCGAGCGGCTCTTCGAGGCGACGGGCCTCGACCTGACGCTCACGCTCACGCCGTCACGATCTCGTGCGACCGCGACCGCGCCTCCGTCTCCGTTCGGCGGGCCGGTGGGGCGCATCGTGCATCCTCGCCGTGCCGAACTGCGGTCGTTCTTCGCGCGCGAAGGGTTCGGTCACCCCCAGGTCTTCGGCAGCGTCAGCCGAGGTGACGACCGCGTCGACAGCGATCTCGACGTCGTCGTCGACCTGCCCGACGGCCTCGGACTCTTCGGGCTGGCGGCGGCTGCCCGACGGGCGGGCGACATCGCCGGCGTCGTCGTCGACGTCGTGCCCCGCGACGGTCTGACCCCCGAGGTCGCCGAAGCGGTCTCGCGGGACGGGGTCGCCCTGTGAGTCGTCACGATCGGGCGCGGTTGGATGACATCGCGGTGGCTCTGGGCGCCATCGACGCCCACCGTCGACGGGGTGAACTGACCGACGGACTGGTCTTCGACGCCGTGCGCGTCCGCCTCATCGAGATCGGCGAAGCGGTGAAGGGGCTCTCGTCCGAGACGACGAGTGCCGCGCCCGAGATCCCATGGGCCGACGTCGCCCGCATGCGCGACTTCCTCGCCCACCGGTACTTCGACACATCGCATGCCGTCGTGGCGCACACCGTCGACCACGACCTGCCGGTGCTGTCATCGGCCGTCGAGCGGCTGCGTCGCGGCTGCGTCGCGGCTGACGCGCTCCGCGGACGAGGGGGCGCGGGTACGGTCGAGCGCATGAGCGACGACACGCAGACCTCCGGTCCCGACGGCGCCGGCCGCGACACGAGCCCGGGGCACGAGGTCGACCACGACCCGACCGGCATGACCGACGACGAGAAGCGGCACGACCAGCTGACTCGTGCCCCGAAGTCGGACGAGTCGGACGCCGCCCCGCGCATCACGACCGAGGAGCGCGGCGACGGCGTCACCCGCATCGACGTCGCCGACACCGCGAAGGTCCGCCCGGGCGGGGCCGGCTGACGCTGACGCGCCAGGGGCTCGCCGAGACCCACCTGCGCGCGCGGGCGCTTCGGCGGAACCCTGGGGGTCCGCGCCTCAGCTGATCAGGTGGATGCTGCCGTCACGGTCGCGCAGCGGAACCCGCGAGGCGCCCGACCGCACGGCGAGCACCTCGGCCAGGATCGACACGGCCGTCTCCTCGGGCGTGCTCGCGCCGAGGTCGAGCCCGATGGGGGAGTGCAGTCGGCCGAGCGCCTCCGGCCCGACTCCGCGATCGGCCAGGGCGGAGACGCGACGGTCGTGCGTGACCCGCGATCCCATCGCCCCGACGTACGCCGCCGGGGACGCCAGCGCCGCCTCGACCAGGTCGGCGTCGAACCGTTCGTCGTGCGACAGCACCGCGATCACGGTGCGCTCGTCGACCCCGGTGCGCGCCAGGTAGTTCGGCGGCCACTCGACGACGACCTCGTCGGCCGACGGGAAACGCTCGCGGGTCATGAAGACCGGACGCGGGTCGCACACCGTCACGCGGTAGCCCAGCACCGCCCCGGCGTTGCAGAGGGCGACGGCGAACTCGACCGCCCCGAAGACGAGGAGGCGCGGCGGCGGCACCGAGCGCTCGCTGAAGACCCGCAGACCCTCGCAGTCGTCGACGGTCGGCACGACCTCGCCGGTGCGGACCGGGCCGAGCACGACATGCGCCGACGCCTCACGCCCGGCGGCGGCATCGCGGAGGGCGGCGATCGTCTCGGCGTCGTCCGGGGTGACGAGCCGGGCGAGCACCTCGATGCGCCCCCCACAGCTGAGCCCGACCTCGAACGCCGTCTCGTCGCTGAACCCGAACGTCTCGAGCTGCGGCGTGCCGTCGTCGAGCACCTGCGTGCAGATCTCGTAGACCGCGCCCTCGACGCAGCCGCCCGAGATGCTGCCGATCACGGTGCCGTCGACGGTGACGGCCATCGACGTGCCGACGGTCCGGGGTGCGCTGCCCACGACCGACACGGCCGTCGCGACGGCGAGGCGCTCGCCGGCGTCGAGTCGCGCCAGCAGGCGGTCGGCGATCTCGAACACGGGGCTCCTCGGGTGCGACGGGCGAGCGGGTGGTCTCTGGTGGTGCCAGGTCTCGATGGTGTCACGGCCTCGGCCCCGCGACCTACCGCGACGTCGGACGTTGGACGTCGGATGTCGCCGGCCGGGGCGAGGTGCTCTCCGGGGCTGGCTAGCCTGACACCATGCCCGGTGACGACTCCTCGACGTCCGTCGGCCTGCTGCTCGCGGCCGGCGCCGGGACGCGCATGGGCCGTCCCAAGGCGCTCGTGGTCGACGAGCGCGGGCCGTGGCTGACCCGCGCCGTGACGACGCTGCTCGACGGGGGCTGCGACCGCGTCGTCGTCGTGCTCGGGGCGGGCGCGACCGAGGCGCGAGCGCTGCTGGCCGCCGACCCGCGCCTCCTGACGGTCGAGACACCGGTGCCGGGCGGGGCGACGGACGCGCCGCACGCCGACCCGCGCCTCCCGCCGGTCGACGGTCGGGCGAGGGTGGCGGTCGTCGTCGCGGACGACTGGGCCGACGGCCTCGCGACGTCACTGCGCGTCGGGCTGGAGGCGCTCGCCGCCCTCGACCCCGAGGAGGCGCGGCTCGCCCTCATCACGCTGGTGGACTACCCGGGTCTGCCGCCGTCTGCGGTCGCGCGGCTGCTGTCGCCCTCGGCCGCCGACGTGCCCCTGGGCCCGGGTGCGCTGCGGCAGTCCGTCTTCCACGGACGCCCGGGTCACCCCGTCGTGGTCGGTCGCTCCCACTGGTCGGCACTCGCGGCGTCCCTCACCGGGGATCGCGGGGCGGGCCCCTACCTCCGGGCGCACGCCGCCGAGCCGGTCGACTGCTCCGACCTCTGGGACGGCGCCGACGTCGACGCGCCCGCCTGACCTTCGCCGTCCCCGAGGGTCAGTTGCACGTCCCGCTGCCGCTGAAGCACGGGGTGTAGTTCGCGGGCAGGGGTTCCTGACGGGGGGTGGGGGACTCCCACCGGTCCCCGGGGACGGGGGCGCCGACGGCACCGATCACGACCAGCCCGGCGACGACGACGGCCGCCACGACGACACCTCGATGCCCGGCGGTGATCGCGGCGAACAGCGTCACGACGAGGCACGCGAGGCAGGCGACGAGGGTCCGGAGCCAGCTGTCCGCCGCCTCCTGGCTGACGGTCACGGGGGTGCCGAAGAGGCTGAACTCGGCCGAGAACCACTGCCCGGCCAGCGAGAGCGTGAGCAGGACGCCCGCCGCGAGGGCGAGCGCCTCGACGATCACGGCGACGCGGTGCACGAGGTGGCGGGGCGGGCCGGGCGCGCGGGCTGCCCGGGCCGCGGGGACGTCGACGGGGGCGTCGACGGGTGCGTGCTCGGACGGACGTGCTCCGTCGTGCGCCGAGGCGTCACGGCCGCCCCGACCCGACCGCGCGGCGAGGACGACGAACGACGCCAGGCCGACGGTCGCGACGAACGGCAGGCTGACGAAGACGACGGTGGGCAACGTGTACAGGGAGAAGCCCGCCCGGAGGCCCGACGTGACGCCCGACCCGACGGTGAGCTCGACGCCGGCCCGGGCCACGGCCGCCGCGGCGACGTAGAGCCAGGCCCGGCGTGACGCCCGCGCCTCGGACCACCGCCACGCGACGAGGACGACGAGGACGGCCCACACCACGAACGGCACGAGCGCGGTCTGCGCGAGCGCGCCCGGCAACTCGAGCAGCGACGCGACCACCCGGCCGGCCGAGGCCGTGAGGCCGACGAGAGCCGCGCCGGCGACGAACAGGGCCGCGGTGGTGCCGACGACCCACGCCACCTCGCGGCGGTCGACCCGCCGGCGCAGGCTCGCCGCCGCCCCCGCGAGCCGGCCCTCGTGCTGAGTGTTCGTCATGGGTCGACGGTAGCGGCGGGTCGCGGGGCCGACGTCATCCCGGAGGCGGATGTCGGCCGGCGGCGCCGGTCGCCCGAGCCCCTGTCCCGCCGCGCCCCGTCCCGCCCTGTCCCGGCGCTCCCGCCGCGCCTCGCCCCGCCATGAACCCGGTTTCGAACCGTGCACCCGACAGCAACCGGGTGCACGGTTCGAAACCGGGTTCCTCGCGTGGTCGCGGTTGGCGCCGGGGGCACCGACGTCGGCAGGATCTCGATGGCGGGTGCCGGGTCGCGCGTCCTAGCGTCGGTCCCATGCCGATCACGCCAGACACGAAGAACTGGACCTGGGTGCTCGAACGCCCCTGCGACGACTGCGGCTTCGACCCTGCCGAGGTCGCGTTCCGCGACGTGCCGCGCCTCGTCCGCGAGAACGCCGCCGCCTGGCCCGCCGAGCTCGCCCGGCCCGACGCCCGCGCCCGGCCCGACGACGCCACGTGGTCGCCGCTCGAGTACGGGGCGCACGTGCGCGACGTGTTCCGGGTCTTCGACACGCGCCTCCGGCTGATGCTCGCCGAGGACGCGCCGACCTTCGCGAACTGGGACCAGGACGCCACCGCGCTCGACGACGACTACGCCTCCCAGCACCCTGCGGTGGTGGCCGACGAACTCGTGGCCGCCGCGGCCGTCGTCGCCGACGCGTTCGAGGCGGTGCCCGACGACCGGCTCGGTCGCACCGGCCTCCGCAGCGACGGCTCGGCCTTCACGGTCGAGTCGCTCGCGCGCTACTTCGTGCACGACCCCGTGCACCACCTCCACGACGTCCGACCCTGACCGGTGCCCCGGCCGGCACCATCGCCCGGCAGGCCGCTGTCGCACCGCCGCCCGGGCCACCGCTGTCGCACCGCCGACTGAACGTCGCACCGCCCGTTTCGACGGTGCGACGTTCATTCGGCGGTGCGACCCACCCGGGCCGACCCACCCGGGCCGACCCACTCGGGCCGACCCACCCAGGCCGACCGCGGCCCCGCCGCCCCGCCCGCACCCCCACCCCGCCCCACCCTCGACCCCGGCGGCCGACGCGGGCAGACTGACGACATGACCCGCGCCTCCGTCCTCTCGGTCAACGTCGACGACGCCCACCGCTTCAGCAAGCCGCCCGTGGAGCGGGTCACCCTGCTCGCCGGGCTCGGCGTCGAGGGTGACGCGCACCTCGGGCGCACGGTGCAGCACCGCTCCCGCGTGGCGCGCGACCCGAGTCAGCCGAACCTGCGGCAGGTGCACCTGATGCACGCCGAGCTCTTCGCCGAGCTGGCCGACCACGGCTACGACGTCGGGCCCGGCGACCTCGGCGAGAACGTCACCACCCACGGGGTCGACCTGCTCGGTCTGCCCGTCGGCACCGTGCTCACCCTCGGTCAGGAGGCGCGGGTCGAGATCACCGGACTCCGCAATCCGTGCGTGCAGATCGACCGCTTCGAGTCGGGCCTGCTGAAGGCGGTCGTCGGACGCGACGAGGCCGGCGAGCTCGTCCGCAAGGCGGGCGTCATGGGCGTCGTGCTCGCCGGGGGAGAGGTGCAGCCCGGCGACGCAGTCGGAGTCGACCTGCCCGTCGAGCCCTGGTCGGCCTTGCAACCCGTCTGACCCCGAGCGTCTCGAGAGTCCTCAGCGTCCTGCTCGCCCCACGCGTCGTGTCGACGCCCGGCTCAGGACCGGTGCCGGCGGATGCGGATCGGGCCCTTCGCCGTCGACGGGTCGACCACCGAGCCACCCTGCGTGATGTCGACCTCGCCCGCGGCGACCAGGCGTCGGGCCGCGCGACGGACGGGCTCCATCAATCCGCGCCAGGCGTCCTCGTCGTCGGGGTGCAGCGACCGCGCGACGTCCGAGGGGCAGATCGTCGAGGTGGACGCCCGGGCCGCCAGGAGGTCGCGGATGCGCTGCTCGAGCTCACGATCCTGCGCCGTCACCTTGCGCTTGCGGCACGCGTCGCTGCAGTATGCGACCTCGTCCCAGTTCGACGCCCACTTCTTGCGCCACTCGATGGTGCGTCCGCACGATCGGCAGGTCTTGGGGTCGGGGGTCGCGGCGCTCATGCTGACAGTCAACGCGGGAGGCGCGGTGTGCGTTCCCGGGGAGGCAGCCGTCGGTCCCTCCGCCGCGGACCGCATCCGCGCCTCCTGACCTCGTGGCACCGCCTTTCGTGCAGCACGCCCCGACGAGTCTCGGTGCCCTGCACGAGACGCGGTGCGACGCTGCGGGAAGGGACATCTCGCTCGCGTGGGGGATGGAGGCGCGGGCACGGTCCCCGTATCGTCGTCCCGATGAGCGAGGGCACGGCGGCAGGCGCGACGAGGGGTTCGTGGTTCGAGGTCGACCGTCAGCCCCTGCCCGGCGCGACCCCGATGCAGGCTCTCCGGCGGTTCGTGGGCAACGCCTACGTGGTGCACGCCCGCGCGGGCCGGGCCGAGTTCTGGTGGATCTGGCTCTTCCAGACCGTCCTCGCCCTCGTGCTCAACGTCGGCGTCGGGTCGCTGGTGCGCGGTGCGAGCGTGGCCTCGTGGTCGATCGGCGCTTACGGCTCGTCGCTCTTCGCGCCCTGGCCGGTCGTCGTCCTCGGCCGCCCGGCCGGTGCGGGCCCGGGCACCAGCCTGGGCCAGGGAGCGTCCCTCCAGATCGGACAGCTCTCGCTCGGCCCGTTCGGCCCCGCGGGTCCGGCCTGGGGCGGCACGACCTGGGTCGCCCTCGTCTGGGGTCTCTGGTGCCTGATGACCTTCGTCCCCATGGCGACGCTCACCATCCGTCGCCTGCACGCCGCCCGGGCCTGGGGGTGGGGCTGGTTCTGGCTCGGGGCGCTCATCCCGTTCCTGCAGATCGTCGTCGTGTTCATGCTGGCTCGCGAGACCCAGCCGCCGAGCGCCCGCTTCCTGGACCGCGCCCGCGACCGCGCGCGCGACCGCGACCCCGACCCGCACCGCGCCTCCTGACACCACCACACCGCGTTTCGTGCACCGCACCGCGACTAATCGCGGTGCGGTGCACGTAGCGCCGAGCGCCGGCGGGCAGCGCGCCCCGGCCCCGGCCGGGCCCGCCGGGGGCCGGCCGGCCCC